>NZ_JBHXAY010000017.1:0-88133 GCF_042728775.1 Nocardia sp. NPDC060259 | reverse complement strand
GTGCACACACAGGACGCTCGTCGTGTTCGCCGCCTCGAGGCCCCGACCACCCCGAGCCGACAGGCACTTACCCCTTCCGTCGGGGTTAGCCGTTCCTGCGGCGTGCAAACCACTACAAACACATGAGCCGGGTCGCAGCAGCGACCCGGCTCACGTGGTGAAGGCTGTTGTGCGTCAGAACCTGGGGTGGTCGCCCAGCAGGACGGCACGCGGCGCGCCGGCGTCGGCGGCCTTCTTGACCTGGCCCAGGGTCCAGCAGTCGATGTGGCGGGCGGTGAGCACCGCCAGCGCGCGATCGGCGTCCTCGGGCGCGACGATCGCGACCATGCCGACGCCCATGTTGAACGTCTTCTCCATCTCGGCCCGCTCGACGCGACCGCGCTGGGCGATCATCTTGAACACCGGCGCCGGGTTCCAGGTGCCACGGTCCAGCTCGGCGACCAGGCCCGCGGGCAGCACGCGCGCCAGGTTGGCGGCCAGACCGCCACCGGTGACGTGCGAGAAGGTGCGCACATCGGTCTCGGCGATCAGCGCCAGGCAGTCCTTGGCGTAGATGCGGGTCGGCTCGAGCAGTTCTTCACCGAGGGTGCGGCCGAACTCCTCGACGTAGCCGGTCAGCGACATCCGGTCGATGTCGAGCAGGACCTTGCGGGCCAGGCTGTAGCCGTTGGAGTGCAGGCCCGAGGAACCCATCGCGATGACGACGTCACCGGGGCGCACCCGGTCGGGGCCGAGCACCGAATCGGCCTCCACGACACCGACGCCGGTGGCGGACAGGTCGTAGTCGTCCGGGTCCATCAGGCCGGGGTGCTCGGCGGTCTCGCCGCCCAGCAGCGCGCAGCCTGCCTTGATGCAGCCCTCGGCGATGCCGGAGACCAGCTCGGCGACCTTCTCCGGGATGACCTTGCCGATGGCGATGTAGTCCTGCAGGAACAGCGGCTCGGCGCCACAGACCACCAGGTCGTCGACGACCATGGCGACCAGGTCGAGGCCGACGGTGTCGTGCTTGTCCAGCGCCTGGGCGACGGCGATCTTGGTGCCGACGCCGTCGGTGGACGCGGCGAGCAGCGGCTCCCGGTATCCGCCCTTGAGCGCGAACAGACCGGCGAAGCCGCCGATGCCGCCCTGCACCTCGGGTCGGCTGGCCTTCTTCGCCAATGGTCCGAACAATTCGACGGCGCGGTCACCGGCTTCGATGCTCACGCCTGCCGCAGCGTAGGAAGCGCCTGCACCGCTGGGTGTCTGTTCAGTCATTGTGGGGGAAAGCTCCAAACCGAATCGGCGGATAGATGCCTAGTAACTCTAAGTGATCCGCCGGTTCAGCTGTCGTGCGGCTCCTAGCTCATTGTTCCAGCTCGGTGGCCAGTGCGGGTGATTTGCACCGGTCGGCGGCGTTCTCCGCCCGGCGGCTGCGCTGTTGCACAGGATCCGGTACCGGAACAGCGGCGACGAGGCGGCGGGTGTACTCGTGCCGGGGGTTGCGCAGAATCTGCTCGTTGTCGCCTTCCTCGACACAGGTTCCGTCGCGCAGGACCATGATCCGATCGGCGAGCTGGTCGACGACGGCGAGGTCGTGACTGATGAACAGACACGCCCACCCGCAGCCGCGCTGCAGATCGGCGAACAGCTCGAGTACCGCCGCCTGCACCGAGACGTCGAGCGCGCTCGTCGGTTCGTCGGCCACGAGCAGGTCGGGGTCGAGTACCAGCGCTCTGGCCAGGCTCACCCGTTGCCGCTGGCCGCCCGACAGCTCATGCGGATAGCGGTTCTCGGTGCCCGCGGGCAGCCGCACGTCGTCGAGCATGTGCCTGACCCGCTCGCGGATGCTCGCGCGATCACCGACGCCGTGCACGACGAGCGGTTCGGCCACGCACTCGCCGACGGTCAGGCGCGGGTTCAGCGACCCGGCCGGGTCCTGGAACACGAAACCGAAGCGCCGCCGGATCGGCCGCAGCTTGCGCTGGGACAACTCGGCGATGTCCTGTCCGCGAATCAGCACCCGCCCCGAGGTCGGCCGCTGCAGCGCCGCCACGCACCGCCCGATGGTCGACTTGCCCGACCCGGACTCGCCGACCACACCGAGGGTCTCCCCCGGCCGGATCCGCAGGCTGACCCCGTCGACGGCCCGGAACGCGGGCCGCCCGAACGGTCCGGGGAACTGCACGACCAGATCGCTGACATCGAGCACCGGCTCGGCATCCGGATCGATCACGGGCCGCTCGATAGTCGCCGCCCCCAGATGCGGAACAGCGTCGAGCAGCGCCCTGGTGTACTCGGCGCGCGGGCTGGCGAACAGCTCGTGCACCGGCGCCTGCTCGACGACCTCACCCGCCCGCATCACCACCACCCGATCGGCCAGGTCGGCGACGACACCCATGTTGTGGGTGATCAGCACGATCGCGCTGCCGAGCCGGTCGCGCAGATCGCGCAGCAGTTCCAGGATCTCGGCCTGCACCGTCACGTCCAGCGCCGTGGTCGGCTCGTCGGCGATGATCACCTTGGGTTCGCACGCGATGGCGATGGCGATCATCACGCGTTGCTTCTGCCCGCCGGAGAGCTGATGCGGGTAGTAGTCGACCCGGTGCTCCGGATCGGGCAGCCCGACCGTGCGCAACAGCTCGATCGCCTTGGCGCGCGCGTCTTTCCGGCCCATCCCGCTGTGCGCGCGCAATGCTTCGCAGATCTGGAAGCCCGCGGTGAACAGCGGGTCGAGCGCGCGGGCTGGCTCCTGGAAGATCATCGAGACCTCGCCGCCGCGCAACGCGGTCAGCTGCTTCTCGGTCATCGCGGTCACCGCGCGGTCACCGATGCTGACCAGCCCGCGCACCTGCGCGGTGTGCGGCAGCAGCCCGATCGCGGTGCGCGAACTCACCGACTTTCCGGATCCGGACTCGCCGACGATGGCGAGCACCTCGCCGGGAAACACCTCGTAGGACACAGTGCGCACGGCCGCGACGGGCCCGCTGTCGGTCGCGAAGGTCACCGACAATCCGGCGACCGACAGTGCGGGCGTGCGGGTTTCAGTCATCGACCGTCTCCTTCTCTTCGACCGTGGTGACCGCCCGGCGCGTCCGCAACAGCGGGTTCAGCGTCTCGTCGATACTCTCCCCGACCAGCGTCATCCCGAGGACGACGAGCACGATCGCGGTGCCGGGGAAGATGGAGGTCCACCAGATCCCGTTGGACACATCGTTGAGTGCCTTGTTCAGGTCATAACCCCATTCGGCCGCCTGGGTCGGTTCGATGCCGAACCCGAGGAAGCCGAGCGCGGCCAGCGTGAGAATGGCGTCGGCGGCATTGATGGTGATGATCACCGGCAGCGACCCGGTGACATTGGACAGGATGTGCCGGAACATGATTCGCGCCGTCGACGCACCGGTGACCCGCGCCGCGTCCACATACGGTTCCGTCTTCACCGCCACCGTCGCATTGCGGACGACCCGGAAGTATTGCGGCACATACACCACCGTGATCGCGATGGCCGCCGACAGCATCCCGCCGAGACTGCTCGACGTCCCGCCCGCGACGACGATCGACACGACGATGGCGAGCAGCAGCGACGGGAACGCGTAGATGGCGTCCATGACCAGCACCAGCACCCGGTCCACCCACCGCCCGACGTACCCGGACAACAGCCCGAGCGGCACGCCGACCAGCAACGAGAGCACCACCGCGATCACGATCACCAGCAACGCCGTCCGCGCACCGAACAGCACCCGGGAGAACACGTCCTCGCTGCGCACCGAGGTACCGAACCAGTGCTCGGCCGACGGCGGCTGCTGCGACACGAAAGCCACACCGTCGGAAGAGTTCTGGGCGAGACCATAGGGGGCAAGCAGCGGCGCGAACACCGCGACGAGCACGAACACCGCGACCAGAACCAGCCCCGTGATGAGCGTGACCCGTTGCAGTCCAGCGGTCTTCGTCAGGAGATCGGCGCCCGGCAGGCGCCGCCTTGTGACGGTTGCCGTGCTCATCAGAACCTCACCCTCGGGTCGATCAGCGCGACGATCGCGTCGACGACGAAGCTCATCACCGCGACCACCAGTGCGATGAACGCGACAATGCCCTGCACCGCAATGAAATCGCGCGCCCGCAGATACTCGGCGAGCTGATAGCCGAGGCCTTTCCACTCGAAGGTGGTCTCGGTGAGCACCGCGCCGCCGAGCATCATCGCGATGCACATGCCCATCACCGTGATGATCGGGATCAGCGCATTGCGCACCGCGTGCCGCCCGGTGACCACGCGCGAAGACAACCCTCGCGCCCGCGCCGCCTCGACGAAGTCGCTGCGCAGCGTCTGGATCAGGTTCACCCGCACCAGCCGCAGGAAGATGCCGCCGGTGAGCAGCCCCAGGGCGAGGGCGGGTAGCACCGCGTGTTCGAGCACGTCGAGCACATAGGACGGGTCGCCGTAGAGGATCGCGTCGACGATCAGGATGTTCGTCTTCGGCGAGACATGTTGCAGCGCGAGCTCGACATCGGTGCTGGCCCGCCCGCCGACCGGGAACCAGCCAAGCCACACCGAGAAGATCAGCTTGAACAGCATGCCGACGAAGAACACCGGGGCCGCGTAGGCCAGCACCGCCGAGAACCGCAGCACCGCGTCCGAGGTCGAATCCCGGTGTGTCGCCGCGTATCTGCCCAGCGGCACGCCGACGGCGAAGGCGACGACCAGCCCCCAGAACACCAGCTCGAACGTGGCAGCGCCGTAGGTGATCACCACCTCGCTGATCGCCTGGTTGTCCTGGGTCCGGCCGAAATCACCGTGCAGGAATCCGGTGATGTACTCCCAATATTGGACCAGTATCGGCCTGTTGAGCCCGGCCGCTTCCTTGCGCTGTTCGATCTGATCCTGGGTGAGCCGACCACCCATGGCCGCGCTGATCGGGTCGCCGATCACCCGCATCAGGAAGAACACCACCGTCACCAGCAACCACGCGGTCGGCAGAATCAGCAGCAGCCGAATCAGCAGGTACCGCAGCAAAGCCACCTGGCGGGAACCCCCGCCGCGCATCCACCCGAAACGCTGCGCCCGGATCAGCGATCCGGGCGCAGCGGGTACGTCACTCACTTGCTCAGTACCGTGAACCGGAACTTGAACGAGCCGTCGAGGGTCTGCTCGACACCGGCGACGCCGGGCTTGGACACCGCGACCTGCTTACCCGAGAGCAGCGGCAACGTCGGCAGATGGTTCTGCGCCAGGTCGGTCTGGATCTTCTGCAGCAGCTCGGCGCGCTTGGCCGGATCGGACTCGGTGGTCTCGGCGGTCAGCTGGGCATTGATGCCGGGGTTCTCGAAGTGCGACTGCAGGAAGTTGTTCGGCCCGAAGAACGGCGAGAGGTAGTTGTCGGCGTCCGGGAAGTCGGGGAACCAGCCGAACTGGTACATCGGGTAGCCGTCGGAGGCGCGTTCCTTCTGGTAGGTGACCCATTCGGTGGACTGCAGGTTCACCTTGAACAGGCCGGAGGCCTCGAGCTGCGACTTGACCGCGGCGTATTCCTCCGAGGAGCTGGAACCGTAGTGGTCCGGGTTGTACTGCAGGTTCAGCGTCACCGGGGTGGCGACCCCCGCGTCGGCCAGGAACTTCGCCGCCAGTGTCTTGTCCGGCTTGGCGCCGTAGAGCTGCTTCAACGGCTCGGCCGCGCCCGTCATGCCCTGGGGCACATAGCCGTACGCGGGCTGATAGGTGTTCTTGTACACCGAGGAGGCCAGCGCTTCCCGGTCCACCGAGGACGCGAGCGCCTTGCGCACTGCCAGCTTCTGCTCGGGGGTGTTGCCCGGCATGGTGTTCATGTTGAACACGATGTAGCGCAGCTCGCCGCCGGGTCCGTCGGTGACCTTCACCTTGGAATCGGCACGGAGCGAGTCGATGTCGGTGGGCGTGAACGAGCGGTAGCCGACGTCGATGGCGCCGTTTTGCAGGTCCAGCTTCAGGTTGTCGGAGGTGGCGTAGTACTTGGTCGACACCGTGGTGTTCTTCGGCGTGCCGAGGATGCCCTGGTAGGCGGGGTTGGCCTGGTACTCGACCAGCTTGTTCTTGTCGTAGCTGGTGATCGTGTACGGACCCGAATAGCCCTTCGCCGCAACGACTTCCTCGTCGGTGGCCACCTTGTCGGCCGAGAACACCTTCTCGTCGACGATCGGGCCCGCCTGGGTCGGCAGGATGGTCGGGAAGGTCTGATCGTTGGCGACCTTCAGCGTGAACGCGACGGTGAGATTGTCGACCACATCGGTCTTGTCGAGATTACCGAGCAGCGACGCGGGACCGTGCGGATCGTTGATCTTCAGCATCCGGTCGAAGGAGAACTTGACGCTCTTGGCTGTCAACGGATTTCCGTTGGCGAATGTCAGTCCGGATTTGATCTTGCACGTGTACACGGTGGGCGCGGTGAACTCGCACTTCTCCGCCGCATCGGGCTTGGGTGTGGTGTCACCGGGCGCGAAATTCAGCAGATACGAATAGATCTGGTTCTCCACCAGCAGCGAGCCGTTGTCGTAGGCGGCGGCCGGGTCGAGCGAGAAGATCTTGTCCGTGGTGCCGACGACCAGCCCCGCGCCGGAACCCGCCTCATCGGTGCGGCCCGAACCACAGCCGGCCAGCGCGGCGGCGACGACAGCCGCGACACCCACTGCGGCAACTTGTTTCGCGCGATTCTTGCGAACGCTCAGTGCACTGTTCAACATCAGATCCCATTCTCGAACGCCACGTCGGCGCCGCACCCGGATCACAGGTGCGACGACAACGCGGTGAGCTAGCGATATAACGGGGGACCGTACAGGCGAACCATTACCGCCCAGTATCAATTCGTGCGAAAAATTGCGGGTATGTTATGAACTAATCTTACGAAATTATCGGTTACCGGAATTACTTGCGTACACAACACAAAAAGGGCCGATCAGGTTTATCCTGACCGGCCCTTCTGCTGACGATGCGCGGCGCTACGGCCTGCTCAACGCATCGGCGTTGACGTTCTCGGCGAGCAGCTTCGCCTCCGGCTTGCCCGAGAGCATCCCCTCGAGCACGTTCTTGCCGATGGCGGCTTCCTGCGGCAGCGGGATCGGGTAGTCGCCGGTGAAGCAGGCGGTGCACAGCCTGCTGGCCGGCTGCTCGGTGGCGGCGATCATGCCCTCGGTGGAGATGTAGCCGAGGGTGTCGGCGCCGATCGAACGGCGCACGTTCTCGACCATGTCGTCGTAGCTGTCGTCGGCGCCCGCGCCGTTGGCGATCAGCTCCGCGCGCGAGGCGAAGTCGATGCCGTAGAAGCAGGGCCACTTCACCGGCGGCGAGGCGATCCGGACGTGGATCTCGAGCGCACCGGCTTCGCGCAGCATGCGGATCAGCGCGCGCTGGGTGTTGCCGCGCACGATCGAGTCGTCGACGACGATGAGCCGCTTGCCGCGGATCACCTCGCGCAGCGGGTTGAGCTTGAGCCGGATACCGAGCTGGCGGATGGTCTGGCTCGGCTGGATGAAGGTGCGGCCCACGTAGGCGTTCTTCATCAGGCCCTGGCCGTAGGGGATGCCGGAGCCCTGCGCGTACCCGACCGCGGCGGGCGTGCCCGACTCGGGCACCGGGATCACCAGATCGGCCTCGACCGGGCTCTCCTTGGCCAGCTTGCGGCCGATCTCCACGCGGGTCGAATGCACCGAACGCCCGGCGATCGTGGTGTCGGGGCGAGCCAGGTACACGTACTCGAAGACGCAGCCCTTGGGCTCGGGGTTGGCGAAGCGCATCGAGCGCACGCCGTCGGAGTCGATCGCGAGCAGCTCGCCCGGCTCGATCTCACGGACGAACGCGGCGCCGACGATGTCGAGCGCGGCGGTCTCGGAGGCGACGACCCAGCCCCGGTCGAGCCTGCCGAGCACCAGCGGGCGCACGCCGTGCGGGTCACGCGCGGCGTAGAGGGTGTGCTCGTCCATGAAGGTCAGGCAGAACGCGCCGCGCAGCTGCGGCAGCAGTTCCATCGCGGCCTGCTCGATGCTCGAGTCCGCCGCGGCGTGCGCCAGCAGGGCGGTGACGATGTCGGAGTCGGAGGTCGCGCCGGTCATCTGCGGGCGGCCGTCGATCACGCCCGCCCCGATCAGGCCGAGTTCGCGTGCGCGCCCGGCCAATTCGGCGGTATTGACGAGGTTGCCGTTGTGGCCGAGCGCCAGGCCGGAACCGACGGCGGTGGTGCGGAAGATCGGCTGCGCGTTCTCCCAGGTGACGCCACCGGTGGTGGAGTAGCGGCAGTGTCCGACGGCGATATGACCGGGCATCGCGCCGAGGGTCTGCTCGTCGAAGACCTGACTGACCAGGCCGAGATCCTTGAAGACCAGAATCTGCGAGCCGTCGGAGACGGCGATACCGGCCGCCTCCTGCCCGCGATGCTGCAGCGCGTACAGGCCGTAGTAGGTGAGCTTTGCTACGTCCTCGTCGGGAGCCCAGACGCCGAAAACGCCACACTCCTCGCGGGGCTCGTTCTCGGGCTCGTGGGGGTCATTCACCGTTTGCTCCCTGTTCGGGCGGGCTGGGGGCACCCGTCATTCTACGGGTGAATACAGGCACGTAGTACGCGCGCTCGCATCCCGGCAGCAATCTCCTGTTCGCGTACCCACCGATAAGCCGTCGTGAGCTGTTACCGTGCGCAAGGTGACAACGGACGACAGCGGGCACGAAGCAGCCGGTGATGCCGGTTCGGATAGTGAAAACGCCAGGTCGGAGCGAAAAGATTCCGGACAGGCACCGACCGGCGAAGCGATATTCGCCACACCCGCGCCCGATCGGCGTCACTGGTCCCACATCGTGGTCATCCCCACGCTGGTGCTCACGGCGCTGACCGCGCTGCTCGGCGTGATGTACCTCGGCTATGTCGCCGATCCGGAGGAGAACCTGCACGATTTCCCGATCGCGCTGGTCAACCTGGATGTCGGCGATGTCACCGGCTCCGGCGACCAGCAGAAGCGGGTCGACTACGGCAAGCAGGTCGCCGACGGGCTGGTCGCGAACGTGCCAGCCGACAAGGTGAATCTGCGCGTCGTCGGCAAGGCGGAGTCCGAACAGTTGCTGCGCAACGCGCAGGTCTACGGCGCCATCGTCATCCCCGGTGACTTCAGCAAACGTCTGGGCATTCTCGGTGCGGGCAGCATCGTGGCCGGCGAGATGGAACGGCCGATCATCACCGTGCAGACCAACCCGGGGATGGGCGCGTTCGGCGTGCAGATCGTGCACCGCATCGGCGACCAGGCGCTGGCCGAGGTGAACAAGCAGGTCGGCACCCAGCTGACCGATCAGGTGAAGGCCACCCTCGCGCAGACACCGGAGGGCGCGCCGGTGCCCCAGGTGTCCGGCGCGGCGACGCTCACGTTGGAGAGCCCGGTCGAGGTGGTGTCCCAGCAGTTCCGCCCGCTGCCCAGTGGCTCCGGCGAGGGCTTGACCGCGTTCTTCTACGCCCTGCTCCTGCTACTGGCAGGCATGGTCGGCGCGATGGTGATCCACACGATGGTCGACGCCCAGCTCGGCTTCGTCCCCACCGAATACGGCCCCTGGTTCGTCCACTACCCGACGGCCTCGATCTCCCGCTTCCACACCCTGCTCCTCAAATGGGGTGTGATGACGCTGGCCGCGGTGGTCATCTCGGGAGTCTTCATGCTCTCGGCGAAAATCGTCGGCATGCCCATCGGCAACCCCCTCGCGCTGTACCTGTTCTCGGTCCTGGCGATGATCGCGGTCGGCTGGACCGGCCTGATGACCCTCGCCGCCTTCGGCAGCGCGGGCCTGCTGATCAACCTGATCCTGTTCGTCATCCTCGGCCTGCCCTCCTCCGGCGGCACCGTCCCGATCGAAGCCATCCCGCCCCACATGGCCTGGCTCGCCGAATTCGAGCCCATGCACCAGGTCTTCCTCGGCGTCCGCTCCATCCTGTACTTCGAGGCCAACTACGAGGCAGGCCTCGACCGCGGGATCTGGATGTCCCTGCTCGGCATCGCGATCGCGGTGATCGGCGGCGTCACCATCACCCGCTACTACGACTACAAAGGCCTGCACCGCAAGAACTCCGACGCCTGAGCTGCTCACCCGGAAGCCGCGTCGCTCCCCTTCCCCGGCAGCGGCACGATCGGCAGCCATCCGGCGATCTCCCTCGCCCGCATCCCCGACACCGACAGCGCCCCGGACTCCACTGCCGCATCGAAGTCCAGCAGCCCGGTGGCCAGCAACAACCAGGTCCGCGGATCGGTCTCCACCACGTTCGGCGGCGTCCCCCTGGTATGCCGCGGCCCCTCGATGCACTGCACCGCCACGAACGGCGGCACCCGCACCTCCACCGAATGCCCCGGCGCGTCAGCGGCCAGCGCCCTGGCCGTCCCCCGCACCGCCGCCGCGATCTCGGCCCGCCCTGGCGCCCCCACCGCCGCGTCCCGCAACCACTCCCCCACAGCCCACACCGCCGCCCGCACCTGCGCGGGATCGACCACATTCCGTCCTGCCATACCCACGACGCTACCGACCTCCGGTGATCCCCAGCATCGCAGCCGATTGGCCTGCCGGGCGCATGATCACCAGGCGATGAGGGATTTTCGCTCTCGGTTGCTGCGTCACCGCGAAACTACGGATCGGCCCGGACGCGGGGGTCAGCCGCGTCCGGCCCGCAAGGCGTCGATGCGCAGGTCGAGGTACTCGCGCATCATCTGGCGGGCGTCGGCGCCGCCGAGGAGGGCCAGGCGTTTGGTGTGGGCCAGCAGGAGCAGGCCGGAGAGGTGGGCCAGGACGTCGGCGGTGATGACGCGGGCTCGTTCCTCGGTGGCGCCGAGTTCCATCGCCGCGGAGACGATCGGGGCGAGGCCGGACAGCATGGCGGCGTTGAGGCCTGCGTTCAGTTCGGCGCCGAGGCCGTGGGGGCGGATGCCGCCGCGGAAGAGGTAGAAGCCCAGGTCGAGGTCGCGGGGGTTGCCGTCGTAGAAGTCGAAGAAGGCCAGGCCCGCGGCTCGGAAGCGGGCGGCGGGGTCGTCGAGGACGGTCGCCGCCGCTACCTCGGCCGAGAGTCGCTCCAGGGATTCGCCGAGCAGGGCGGCGTAGATGTGCTCCTTGCTCGGGAAGTACGCATAGAGGGCGCCGGGGGTATAGCCGGCGGCGGTGGCGATGGCCCGGATATTGGCCGCGTCGACGCCGTCTTCCTCGAAGATCGTCCTGGCCGCGCGCAGGATGATCGCGCGTTTCGCCTCGGCGATCTCGTCTCGGCGCCCCGCCCGGCTCGATGCGGCCACTGGTCCCCACTTCCCTTCGATCGGGGACTCACGCTACATTCTGAACAACGTTCAGCACAGTGAACAACGTTCAGGAGGTGTTATGCCGAGCTCCATCGAGCCGCTGGAACCGACGACGCTGCGGTTGCGCAGCTGCGACGGTCTCACCCTGGTCGCCGACAGTTTCGGTGTGCCAGACGGCCCACTGGTCGTGATGCTGCACGGTGGCGGGCAGAACCGGCATTCGTGGAAGCGCACCGGCCGAGCGCTGGCGGCGGCGGGCATGCAGGTCGTCGCGGTGGACGCGCGCGGCCACGGTGACAGCGACTGGTCACCGACGCGCGACTACACCCGCGACGCGATGGTCGGCGATCTGCTCACGGTGCTCGAGCAGCTCGGCGCGACGCCCGAGGCGGGCGCGGTCGTCGTCGGAGCCAGCATGGGCGGCATCACCGGCCTGCTCGCCACCGCGACGCCCGGCAGCGCGATCCGCGCCCTGGTGCTGGTAGACATCGTGCCCCGCTCGGAATCCAAAGGCGTGGAACGGGTCATGGACTTCCTCGGCAGGCACCGCGACGGCTTCGACACCCTCGACCAGGTCGCCGACGCGGTCGCCGCCTACCTCCCGCACCGCCCGCGCCCCGACAACGCCGACGGCCTGCTGCGCAACCTGCGTCAGCGCGAGGGCCGCTGGTACTGGCACTGGGACCCCGACCTGCTCACCGGCCTCGAGGACAACCCCCAGGCTCGCATCGCCGAGATGGAAGCCGCCGCCGAGGCCCTGACCATCCCGGTCCTGCTGGTCCGCGGCGGCAAGTCCGATGTGGTCAGCGACGAGGGCGCGGCAGCCTTCCTCGCCCTGGCACCGCACGCCCGCCTTGCCGAGATCACCGCGGCCGCGCACACCGCAGCAGGCGACGACAACGACGCCTTCACCGACGCGGTCGCGGGCTTCGTCGCTACTGCCTGAGCCGCTCGGCCCCGCCGCGGAGAACGCCGATGGCGGCTCCTGCGGCGAAGGCCATCAGCACGTCGGTGCCAGGTGGGGATTCACACCCCCTTGGGTGCCTATTTGCCGGACATTCGCTCGTCGACGATGGGAAGTACCCCCATCGCTCGCACGAGGAAGAACGGCTCTATGTCACTCGCACTCGACCAGGCACTTCTCGCAGGCACAGCCGCGCAAGCGGGCGAGCAGTCGGCACCGACCGTCCCCGTCATCGAGGCGATCGCGACCGGTGCGCCCAGCCTGGTCCTCGACCAATCCGACGCGGCGGACTGGATGGCAGGGCAATTCACCGATCCGGAGCAGCAGTCCCGGGTCAGACGCATCTTCCGCAAGACCATGATCAACACCCGGCACTTCGCGGTCGACCCGCTGGAAGCCGGACTTCCCGGCGAACCAGCGACGATCCAGGATCGCATGCGCCTGTTCTACCGCCACGCCGTTCCGCTCGCGGTCGACGTGGCGCGGCGCGCACTCGACGGTGTCGACCCCGCCGACGTCGGACTTCTCGTGTTCGCCACGAGCACCGGCATCATCGCGCCCGGCGTCGACGTCGCGGTCGTCGAGAACCTCGGACTGCCCCGATCGGTCGCTCGCCTGGTAGTCAATTTCATGGGCTGCGCGGCAGCGATGAATGGAATTCGCGCCGCCTCGGACTTTGTCCGCGCCAACCCGGACAAGAAGGCGATGGTCGTGTGCATCGAGCTCAACTCGGTGCACGTCGTCCCCGTCGAAGGCGTCAACGACGCGGTCTCGCACAGCTTGTTCGGCGACGGTTGCGGCGCGGTCGTCATCGGGGCACACCCCGGAACGGAGCAGCCCGCCGCCGGGGCGATCGTCATCCGGGACGCCTTCACCCATTTGTTCGAGGGCACCGAAGACGGCATCGCGGTCGGCGTCACCCACGACGCCATCACGTGCGAACTGTCCGAGAACGTGCCCAAGTACATCTACGACGGCGTCGCTCCCGTCGTCGGAGACGTCCTGCGCCGCAATGGATTGCGGCAGTCAGACATCGATGTGTGGGCAATCCACCCGGGCGGGCCGAAGATCTTGCTCGAATCCGCGCGATCCCTCGGCCTAGCGCCGGAAGCCGCGGCGACGAGCTGGAGTGTGCTCGGTGAGTACGGAAACATGTCGAGCGTCTCACTGATCTTCGTGCTCGAACGAATCGCCGCCCAGGCGGGAAGGGACGAGCCGATCTCGACGGGCGTCGCGTTCTCGTTCGCGCCAGGAGTCACGATCGAGGGATTCGTCTTCGACGTTCACGCTTGATGGCGACGACGCCGTCGCTACTGCCTGAGCAATTCGATCCGCATCGCCGCGAGCGGGAGCAACGCTCCCCCGGCGTTGATCGCCAGATGCAGCAGAGCGGGCGCGGTCACGCTGCCGGTGTGCCTGCGCAACGCGCTGAAGACCAGACCGGCGAGCGTGGTGAGCGCGACAGTTCCCGGCACCGATTCGCCGGTGACCCGCGCGGGGCGGATGTGGCACAGCCCGAAGTCGAGCGCGCCCACCGCCGCGGCGACGCGCGGTTCGGCGATCTCGTCGAGCAGCGGATCGAGCGTGCCACGGAACACCGCTTCCTCGGCGAGCACCGTGCCCACCGGGATGTGCAGGGCGATCCATTCGAGGTGCGACGCCTCCGGCACCCGCTCGGCGACTTCGAGCGGCAGCCGACGCAACGCCGGAACCGCCAGCGCCGCACCATAACCGGCGAACACCAGCGCGGCACCCCCCGCTCCCCACCGGAACCCGCTGGCCGACAACCAGTTCGGACGCCCACCGAAGACCGCCGTGTAGCCCGCCGCGAACACGATGTTCGCCACCGTCCGGCCGCGCAACCGCAGATCGAGCGCAGGAAGTACCCGATTACTCCACAGCACCGGAAGTGCCAGCGCTACACCACGTCCGATACGGCCGCGAACCAACGCCGACCATCGCCCTGCCCTCACTTGACCTGCCGCTCGTACTCGTCCGCGGATTCCAGTGCGGCACGGATACTTTCGACGACCTCCGCACTGACCCCCGGCGGCTCGGCCACGGCCAGCCAGCCGTCGAGCACCAATGACCCATACCGATGCCCATGCCCGTCGACAACCCCTTGCGCATTCGTGAGATCGGCCGTGACCTGCCAGAACGTCACGAACGGTGCCCACCGCATCTGCGTCGACACATCGGGGCCGCGCGGCTCGCTCAGCCAATCCGGCTGGGTGAAGATCAGGTCGGCGGACCACCACACGATCGGATCGGACGGGAGCTGCAGGTAGGCGATGCGCGGCTCACGCCACCGCTCCACCGACCCCAGATCGCCTGCGTCGTCGGCGAATCGGACGACCAGCCCGTCGGCATAGACCGGCGCCACCTCGGGCGACCCTGGATCACGCCGGTCGACGAACTGCCGCCACAGCCGATTCGAGTTCGGCGGCCCCACCCACAGCGCGCCGTCCACCTTCTCGCGCAGATCGGCGAGCCCGTCGAAGGCCTCCTCCGACCCCTGGGAACCCAGGCTCTCTCCGTACACGAACAGTTTCGGCCGCTGTCCCTCCGGCTGGGCCAGCCACCGCTGATACACCGCGTCGAACAGTTCCCGGCTGGCCGCGGCCGCCTTCTCCCGGTCGGAGAGGAACGACAGCACGCTGGGCAGATAGGAATACTGGGTGGCCACGATGGCCGTATCGCCGCCGTAGAGGTATTCGATCGCGCCCGCCGCCGTCGAGTTGACCCAGCCGGTGCCGGTGGTGGTCACCACCACCATGGCCTCGCGTTCGAAGGCCTTGGTCCGTTCCAGCTCGTCGACGGCCAGCTGCGCCGCGGTCTGCTCGCCGGTCACCGACTCCAACCCGACGTAGGCCCGAATCGGTTCTTGCGCAGGTTTTCCCGTCACCTCGGTGATGTCGTCGGCGCTCGGCCCGTTCGACACGAACCACCGTCCCTCGAAGCCCAGGGTCTCCCACGGCGCCAGCGAAGCAGGACTGCCCGAGCGCTCCGGTTTCGCGGGCTGCACCGCGAACTGCGACACCCGGTCGTTGCGCACGCTGAAGGCGGAGTTGGCCACGGCGAAGAACGCCCGCGAGGCCACCCCGTTGAAGATCGTCACCGCGAGAACGACGAGCACCAGCGCACCGGCGGCGGGCGCGAGCTCGCGCGGCACCCGCACCCAGCGATTGAGCTGGCGGGCCAGCACGAGCACCAGCACCCGCACGGTCCGGTAGGCGGCGACGACGGCTACCCCGACGGCCACGCTGAGCAGCCCGGTCCGCAGGTACGCGGTCGTGGTAGTCCCCGCCATCCCCATCAGCGAGGTGATCTCCCGCTGCCAGCGCGCCGACTGCACCAGCATCAGCGCCGCGACCAGCGCGCAGACGACCAGCACGGTCGCCTTGATCGCGTACCGCAGCCGGTCCGACGGGCTGGGAATCGGGATTCGCGCCCGCACCCAGCGCCGGAACGCCCACTCGAGCACACACCCGAGCCCGTAGCCGATGGCGGCGTTGATCCCGCTGATCAGGCCCTGGAACAGCCAGTCGCGCGGCACCAGCGACGGCGTGACCGACAGCGCGAAGAACAGCGTCGCCAGGACCAGGCCTGGGTAGTTGAGGTCGACGATATCCTCGACGCGGCGCAGCACCCTGGCGCCGCGCGTACGCAGCGTCACGAGGGTCGAGCCTGTCGCGGACACCAAACCAGTATGGCTGGCCTGTTTCGGGGCGGCAGGGTGTTGTGGATGGCGGGTCGGTCACTTTCCGCCTGCGTTCGGCAACTACCCACCGCGCTCGAGTATTTTCACGCGCCCGCGCGAAACCCCCGGTCAGCATGCTTATTCCTATGAGCACACCCAATGCCAAGCCGAAGAACACCTCGGCCTACATGGCCCAGGCCGCGATCGCGTTCGCCGTCAGCCTGTTCGGGACCGGTGCCGGAATCGCCTACCTGCCCCTGGACGGCTGGCAGCGCGCTTTCCTGGCGATGTCGGGCCTGTTCCTGGTGACCAGCTGCTTCACTCTCGCCAAGGTGGTGCGCGACCAGCAGGAGACCCAGTCACTGATCGGCCGGATCGATGAGGCGCGGCTGGAACAGCTGATCGCCGAACACAATCCGTTCAAGTCGGTGTCCTGATCGGATCGGGCCGGCGCCGATCGAGGGGTTCGGCGCCGCCCGGTCTATTTCAGCTGATGCTCGGTGGCCGCGGACTCGATGAGGAAAGACTTGATCCGCGCGGCCAATTCCGGTGTGTAGTCCGGTGGTTCGGCTACCGCGGCCCAGGCGTCGGGTACCACGTTGCCGTAGTTGTGCCCGTGCCCGTTCGACACCGTCTGCGCGCGTGGCAGATCCGCGGCGACCTGCCAGAACGTGACGATCGGATACCACGCCATCGCAGGCGACACATCGGGTCCGCGCTTCTCGGTCAGCCAGTCGGGTTCGGAGAACAGCAGATCCGGCGACCACCACACCACCGGATCGGACGCGTGCTGCAGGTAGACGATGCGCGGGTCGGTCCAGTTGTCCGACGGCCGGGCCAGCTGATCCGCGCTCGCGGCGAACCGCACCGAGAGCCCGTCGGCGTAGATCGGGGTGATCTCCTCGGTGCCGGGGTCGCGCCTGCGCACGAATTCCGACCAGAGCCGGTTGGAGTTGGGCGGGCCGACCCAGAGCACGCCGTCGGCGCGATTGCGGATATCGGCCAGCCCGGAGAACGCGCCCTCCGACCCCTGCGAGCCGAGGCTCTCGCCGTAGACGAGCAGCTTGGGCCTGGCGTCCTCGGGCAGCGCCGCCCAGCGCTCGTACACCTTGTCGAACAGCAGGCGGCCCATGGTCATCGACTTGTCCCGGTCGGACAGGAACGACAGGGCACTGGGCAGGTAGGAGTACTGGGTCGCCACCAGCGCGCTGTCTCCGCCGTACATCAGCTCGATCGACTCCGCGCTGGTCGAATCGACCCAGCCGGTTCCGGTGGTGCTGATCACCACCAGCACTTCGCGTTCGAAGGCCTTGGTGCGGTCGAGTTCGGCGACGGCCAGATCGGTCTGCGCCTCGAACCCGTCGGCCGATTCCAGCCCGGCGTACACCCGGATCGGTTCGCGCGCCGGCTTTCCGGTGACCTGCCCGATCGCCAGCGCGGTCGGTGCGTTGGACACGAACCACCGGCCCTCGGAGCCGAGGGTGTCCCACTTCGCCAGCGACTCCGGGCTGCCGGAACGTTCGGGCAGTGTCGGCTGGATCGCATGCGCCGAGGTGTGGCTGTTGCGGGCGCTGAACGCCGAATTCGCCACGGTGAAGAAGGTTTTCGCCAGGACGCCGTTGAACAGCAGCACCGCGGCCACGATCACGATGACCACGCCGAGCGGGCGCGCGACCGAGGCGGGAATCCGGACCCAGTGGTTCAGCCCGCGCGCCACGGCCCGCACGAGCCTGACCACGCCGCGCGAGATCCAGATCAGCAACCCGACCACCACCGCGCCGACCAGCACGGTGCGCGAATAGCCCGAGCCGGAAACCGGTTCCATCCCCATCAGGTCGGTGATCTGGCGCTGCCAGTGCGCCGACTGGATGCTCATCAGGATCGCGAAGATCAGGCAGACCACCACGATCACGGACTTCACCGCGATCAAAGTCCAGCTCGGCCGCTCCGCCCAGCGCGCGGTGACCTGCTCCGGCAGGGTGATCCTCGGCACGACCCACCGGCGCCAGGCCCAGGCCAGCGCGCAGCCGAGGCCGTAGCCGATCGTCGCGTTGATGCCGCTGACCAGGCCCTGGAAGAACCAGTCACGCGGTAGCAGCGAGGGCGTCAGCGACCAGCAGAAGAACACCGTCGCCACGACGAGCCCGGTGTAGTTCGGATGAAAAAACCTCTCCGTCACGTGGATTCCACGGACGAAGAGGTTCTCACGAACAACGGGAGTGGAAGTCGAGCTAGTTTCCTCGATGATCAAGCTCGACTCCTCATCCGAAAACTCAGGCTGCGTCCCTGGCGCCTGCTCGGGCGCCCTACGTGGTCACGCTCCGCTACCGCCTCCGGGCGCTGACCTCTCAGGCGGTGTGCGCTCCGAACAGCTTAGGCAGGGTGCCCTCGAACGCCTCGCGCAATTCGGCGAGTGTCACCGAGAACTGGCCCTGCACCTCGATCGAATCCGAGCCCTGGTCGACAACGCCGATCCGCGTCCACGGCAGCTGCCGCGCGTCGCACATCTTGGTGAAGCGGGTCTCCTCCGAGCGCGGCACGGCGACGAGCACGCGGCCCGCCGACTCCGAGAACAGCTCGACGAACGGGTCCGAACCCTCGGGAAGCACGATGCGGCAACCGGTCTCGCCCGCCAGCGCGGCCTCGACGACGGTCTGCGCCAGGCCACCCTCGGACAAATCGTGCGCGGCGGAGATCATGCCGTCGCGCGAGCCCGAGGTGAGCACCTCCGAGAGCAGCTGCTCGCGGGCGAAGTCGACCTTCGGCGGCACGCCACCGAGGTGATCGTGCACGACCTGCGACCAGATCGAGCCGTCCAGCTCGTCGCGGGTCTCGCCGAGCAGGATCAGCGACTCGCCCGGCTCGAGGCCGAGGCCGGTCGGGATGCGGCGGTGCACATCATCGATCACGCCGAGCACGCCGACCACCGGGGTGGGCAGGATGGCGTCCTTGCCGGTCTGGTTGTAGAAGCTGACGTTGCCGCCGGTGACCGGAATGCCGAGCGCCGCACAGCCGTCCGCGAGACCGCGCACGGCCTGCTGGAACTGCCACATCACGCCAGGGTCCTCCGGCGAACCGAAGTTCAGGCAGTTGGTGACGGCCTTCGGGGTCGCGCCGGTGGTGGCGACATTGCGGAAGGCCTCGGCCAGCGCCAGCTGCGCGCCGGTGTACGGGTCGAGCTTGGTGTAGCGGCCCGAGGCGTCGGTGGCCAGCGCGATACCGCGGCCGGACTCCTCGTCGATGCGCACCACACCGGCGTCGGCGTGCTCGGCCAGCACGGTGTTGCCGCGCACGTAGCGGTCGTACTGCTCGGTGATCCACTTGCGGCTGCACAGCTGCGGGCTGGCGATCATGGTCAGCAGGGTCTCGCGCAGCTCGTCGGCCGTCTTGGGCCGGGTGAGGGTCGCGGTGGTGTCGGCGATCAGCGCGTCCTGGTCCTCGGGACGCTGCACGGGGCGCTCGTAGACCGGGCCCTCGTGGGCGACGGTGCGCGGCGGCACGTCGACGACGGTCTCGCCGTGCCAGGTGATGACGAGGTGATCGCCGTCGGTGACCTCACCGATGACGGTGGCCAGCACGTCCCACTTCTTGCAGACGGCCATGAACGCGTCCACGTTCTCGGGGGTGACGACCGCGCACATGCGCTCCTGCGACTCGCTCGACAGGATCTCGGCGGGGGTCATGTGCTTGGCGCGCAGCGGGACCTTGGTCAGGTCGATGTGCATGCCGCCGTCGCCTGCCGCGGCCAGCTCGGAGGTGGCGCAGGACAGCCCGGCGCCGCCGAGGTCCTGGATGCCGACGACGAGTCCGGCCTTGTACAGGTCGAGACAGCACTCGATGAGCACCTTCTCGGTGAACGGATCACCGACCTGCACGGCGGGCAGCTTCTTGCGGCCGGTGCCGGTCTCCTCGCCGGAGAAGGTGTCCGAGGCGAGCACGGAGACGCCGCCGATGCCGTCGAGGCCGGTGCGCGCGCCGAACAGGATGATCTTGTTGCCCGCGCCGGAGGCGAAGGCCAGGTGCAGGTCTTCCACCCGCATCGCGCCCGCGCACAGCGCGTTGACGAGGGGGTTGCCCTGGTAGGAGGCGTCGAAGACGGTCTCGCCGCCGACATTCGGCAGGCCGAGGGAGTTGCCGTAGCCGCCGACGCCGCGCACGACGCCGTCGACAACGCGACGGGTGTCGGCCGCGTCGGCCGCGCCGAAGCGCAGCTGGTCCATGACCGCGATCGGGCGCGCGCCCATCGCCATGATGTCGCGCACGATGCCGCCGACGCCGGTGGCCGCGCCCTGATACGGCTCGACGTAGGACGGGTGGTTGTGGCTCTCGACCTTGAAGGTGACCGCCCAGCCGTCGCCGATGTCGACCACACCGGCGTTCTCGCCGATGCCGGCCAGCATGGAGGCCTTCATCTCGGGGGTCGTGGTCTCACCGAAGTAGCGCAGGTGCACCTTCGAGGACTTGTAGGAGCAGTGCTCGCTCCACATCACGGAGTACATCGCCAGTTCGGCGTCGGTGGGCCTGCGGCCCAGAATCTCCTTGATGCGGGCGTACTCGTCGTCTTTGAGACCGAGTTCCTTGTACGGCTGCGGAGCATCCGGGGTGGCTGCGGCGGTAGCGACGGTGTCGACCTGCAGTGTCACGGGAGACCAGGGTCCTTTCGGCCGGGGGAACTTGACTCCAGAGTCTAATGGTTGGCACCGGAGCGGCTTCGCCCCGCACTGCCCACTGGTGACCGACCTCGCACCCGGCCTGATCACACCTGCGCTTGGGGCGGGTCCGCACCCGTTAGTCTGACGCCGTGAACGAGAGTCCGGGGGTTGCCGAGCAGGTCGAGCCGCCTGTTCCCGCGCGGGACGCGGCGCCGAGTTCCACTCCTGCCGGGCCGTCGGAAAACCCACCGCACCCGGTCGACCGCGACCGGCAGCGCAAGTGGCTGGCCGCCTCGATCGCGTTGTTCGTGTTCTCCGCCGCGGTCGCGCTGCTCGCGCACTGGTGGCACGGGTTCATCGACCTGCAGGTTTACCGCAACGGCGCCCGCGTCTGGCTGGACGGCGGTGACCTGTACGGGCCGATGCCGCCGGTCTACGGGCTCGGCCTGCCCTTCACCTATCCCCCGCTCGCCGCGGCGTTCTTCGTGCCGCTGGCGTTGATGCCGCTGGTGGCCGCCGAGATCTCCGTGCTGGTGACCTCGCTGGTGAGCCTGGGTATCGCGCTGTGGCTGGTACTCGTCCGGATCCGTCCCGAGCTCGACCGGATCTCGGTGCTCACCGTGGTGATCGCCGGTCTCGGTCTGGCCCAGTACCTGGAGCCGGTGCGGCAGACCTTCAACTTCGGTCAGATCAATCTGATCCTGATGGCCGCGGTCACCATCGACATCCTGGTCCGCAAGCCGTTCTGGCCGCGCGGGATGCTGATCGGCATCACGGTGTCGATCAAGCTGATTCCGGCGGGCTATCTGCTGTATTTCCTGTTGCGCCGGGACTGGAAGGCCGCGGCCACCCTGGTCGTCTCGGCGGCGGGCGCGGTGGGCGTCGGCTTCCTGCTGTTCCCGAGCGATTCGGTCGAATACTGGTTCCACACCGTCACCGACACCGGCCGCATCGGCACCCCGTACTTCGCGGGCAACCAGTCGATCAAGGGCACGCTGTTCCGGCTCGGCATGGACGAATCGGTGGCCACCGGGCTGTGGATCGCGCTGTCGGTGCTCACGGTCGCGCTGGCCGCGGTGTGGATGTACCGGCTTATCGGCGCGGGCAGGGACGTCGCCGCGCTGCTGGTCAACGCCGCTGCCGTGCTGCTGGTCTCGCCGGTGTCGTGGTCGCATCACTGGGTGTGGGTGGCGCCTGCGCTTGTCGTCGCCGTCGACCAGGTCACCCGCCGCCGCTCCCGCGTGTTCACCGCCGTCGTCGCGCTGTTCACGGTGATGTTCATCGTCGGGCCGCAGTGGGTGCTGCCGCATTCCAACGGCAAGGAACTCGGCTGGGCCTGGTGGCAGCAGATCATCGGCGCCAGCTACGTGTGGACCACGTTCGCGGTGATCGTGTACGCGGTGATCACCTACCGGCCGAACCGGAAAGCCTCCACCACACCGGAACCCGCCGCCGCCTGACACCGGTCAGCCGGCGCGCGTCTCCGGCCAGGAAGCGTGCCCGTCACTCGGCGCGGCCAAGCTCGCCCTCGCGCGGACTCTGCCAGCCCCGATCGGTGCCGAGTCCAGCCCGCGCGGGCTGCGCCGAGGCCGCTCAGTCGAGGGCGGCCGGGGTGAGGAACGCCGCCAAGGCCGCGGCGTAGGCGGGAACGTCCGCGGCGCCCATGAGTTCTCGGCACGAGTGCATCGCCAGCTGTGGTGCGCCGATGTCGACGGTGGACATGCCGGTGCGCGCCGCGGTCATCGGGCCGATGGTCGAACCGCACGGCAGATCGGCGCGGTGGACGTAGCGCTGCAACGGAACACCCGCCTGCGCGCACGCCAGCGCGAAGGCGCCTGCCCCGGCCGCGTCGGTGGCGTAGCGCAGGTTCTGGTTGACCTTGAGTACCGGCCCGCCGCCGACCTCGATCCGGTGCGCGGGTTCGTGCCGGTCCGGGTAGTTCGGGTGCGTCGCGTGCGCCATGTCACCGGAGGCGACCACCGAACCGGCAAGCGCGGCAAGGTACTCCGCCCGCCCACCACCGCGGGCCAGCACGATGCGTTCCAGGACGGCGGGCAGCAGATCCGACTGCGCGCCCCGATCGGATTGGCTGCCGACCTCCTCGTGGTCGAACATCACCAGCACCGGCGTCGCCGCGCCCGGTTCGTCGACCGCGGCGAGGAATGCTTGCAGCCCGGCATAGCAGGTGCCCTGGTTGTCGAGCCGTGGCGCGCTCACCAGATCGTTGTCGCGTCCGACCAGTGTGCTCGGCGCGAGATCGTGGGTCATCAGTTCCCAGCCGAGCACGTCGGCGCCGGCGACCCCGGCCCGCTCGGCCACGAAATCCAGGAACGAGGCGGGCGAATCACCGATGCCCCAGATCGCGTTCACGTGCCGCTGCGGGTCGAGGGTCACCCCGCGCCGGTCCTCGGACAGGTGGATCGCCAGCTGCGGCACCCGCAGAATCGGCTCGTCGATGCGAACCAGGACGTCGCTCATCCGCGCACCGTCGCGAACACTGAGCCGCCCGGAGATCCCGAGCTCGCGGTCCAGCCACGAATTCAGCCACGCGCCGCCGTAGGGCTCGAGCCCGACCAGCTGCCACCCGGCCGCCGCCAGATCCGGGTGCTGCTTCACCCGCAGATTCGGGCTGTCGGTGTGCGCCCCGACCACCCGGAACGGATCGGCGGGGGCCGCGTCGAAATCGGCCCAGGCGATCAGCGAACCTCCGCGCACCACATAGTGTTTCCCGCCGGCGCCCGCCCACGCCTGCGCCTCGGCCAGCGGTGTGAACCCGTTGGCCGCCAGCTCGGCGGCAACCGTCGCACACACATGGAACGGCGACGGCGAAGCATCGATGAAGGCACACAGGCCACTCGCGGTGGCCGCAGTCAGGGATACAGGCACATCCGCGATCCTAGGTGCTGAAGCTCCCGATCGGCCCGGCCCCGCACGACCCGACCGCAGGCGCTCCAGGATTACAGCTCGGCGATGACCGACAGCGCGGTAACCAATTCGCCGTAGCGCCGCGCACCGAGCCGGGCACGTAGGTCGTCCTCCGCCTGCTGTTCCTCCGCCCGGATCCGCCCGACCAGCTTCGCGCCGAGATTGCTCAGCCCGATCAGGATCCGCCTGCGGTCGTCGGTCGCGGCGACCCGGAAGATGAGGCCGCGTTCGGCGAGATGGTCGGCGTGCCGGGTGGCCGAGGACGGCGCGAGACGCGCGGCAGCCGCCAGCTCCGACATGGTCATGCCATCGTCGGTCGACAACTGCGACAGAATCGCCCAGTGGTCGGCCGTGAGATTGTCGGCCGACAGCGCCGAGTCGAGCTGACGGACCCAGTTGCGCTCCGCCGAGCGCAGCGCGCCGTGCAGCGTGGAACACCCACTTATGATGGACACCGATCGCATTCCCACCTGCCGACACATTCATTCGAACGAACCCGTTCACACTCGAGCGATAGAGTACAGAATGCCCACGTTCGACGAGAGTCGGGACGAGACGATCGAGATTCTCTCGATCGTGCCCACTCAGGGCCCCGGTGGGATCATCGCTCCATCGTGTACCGCGGCCATTTCCCTCGCTGTCGATGAAATCAATAGCGGGACAGGAATTCTGGGCCGCGAAATTCGGCTGACAACCATCGATGGCGGCCGCTCACCGTTCGAAGTGGCCACCGAGGTCGAGGCATTTCTGGCGACCGGCATGGTCGGCGCGATCACCGGCTGGCACACCTCGGCGGTGCGCCGCGCGGTCGCCGACGCCGTCGACGGCCGGGTCCCCTACCTGTACGCGACCGATCACGAGGGCCTGCCCGACGAACGCCCCGGCGTCCTGCTGGTCGGTGAGCATCCCGATCACCAGACCGTGCCCGCCGTCGCGTGGATGGCGCGCGAACTGGGTGTGCGCAAGTGGGCGGTGATCGGCAACGACTACATCTGGCCGCGCCAGACGGTCAACGCGCTGCGCCGCGCGCTGCCGTCACCGGCCGATATCGTGCTCGAGCAGTACGTCCCGCTCGGCACCACCGATTTCCACGCGTTCCTGGACAGTCCCGCCCTGCTGCGCGCCGACGCTGTCCTGGTCCTGATGGTCGGCGCCGACACCGCCCGGTTCAACCGGCAGTTCACCGCGACCGGCCTGCCCGCGATCATGCCGCGCCTGAGCCCCGCGGTCGACGAGAACGTGCTCCTGAGCGCGGGCCCCGCCGCCAACACCAACCTGTATGTGGCGTCGAGCTTCTTCATCGACGAGCACACCGCCGACGGCCGCGACCGCCGCGACCGCTACCGCGAACACCAGGGTGCCTTCGCTCCCGCGCTGACCACGTTCAGCAATTCCACCTATGAGGCGGTCCACCTGCTACGC
Organism: Nocardia sp. NPDC060259; assembly: GCF_042728775.1. Classification (NCBI taxonomy): domain Bacteria; kingdom Bacillati; phylum Actinomycetota; class Actinomycetes; order Mycobacteriales; family Nocardiaceae; genus Nocardia; species Nocardia sp. NPDC060259. The sequence goes on along the minus strand of NZ_JBHXAY010000017.1, from coordinate 63,220 downwards.
ACGCTGGCCGACACGGTCGGCACCCTGGACGTCCCCACCATCGCGGGCCGCCTCGCCACCGGCATCGTCCTGGACGGCCCATCCACCCGCAACGGCTTCATCGGCAACCAAGCCGTCGGCCCCGCCCACCTCGCCCGAGCCGACGGCGTCGACTTCGACATCTTGGACCGACTGCCCTAGCAACCGACAACGCCCCGGCCTCGTGGCGAGGTCGGGGCGTTGTCGCGGTTCTGCGCCGGAAACTCAGGCGCTGATCAGGCTGTCGATCACCGAGAAGAACATCCCCAGGCCGTCGTCGCTCGGACCGGTCAGCGCCTCGGTGGCGTGCTCGGGGTGCGGCATCAGGCCGACGACCCGGCCGTTGGCCGAGGAGATGCCCGCGATCCCGCGCTGCGAGCCGTTCGGGTTGTCGCCCGCGTAGCGGAACACCACGCGGCCTTCACCCTCGAGCTCGTCGAGCACCTTCTCCGAGGCCTGATAGCGGCCCTCGCCCGACTTCAGCGGGACGAGGATCTGCGCGCCCTGCTCGTAGCGGGAGGTCCACGCGGTGTTCGTCGCGTCGACCTGCAGCCACTCGTCGCGGCAGATGAAGTGCAGGCCCTCGTTGCGGGTCAGCGCGCCGGGCAGCAGCCCGGCCTCGCACAGCACCTGGAAGCCGTTGCAGATGCCGAGGACCGGCAGGCCCTGACCGGCCGCGCGCACGACCTCGCCCATCACCGGCGCGAACCGGGCGATGGCGCCGCAGCGCAGGTAGTCGCCGTAGGAGAAGCCACCGGGGACGATGACCGCGTCGACGCCCTTGATGTCGGCGTCGGCGTGCCACAGGCTCACGGCCTCGGCGCCCGCCAGCTTCACCGCGCGGGCAGCGTCGACATCATCGAGCGTGCCGGGAAAAGTAATTACGCCGATGCGTGCGCTCACGAGACCCGAACGACCTTCCAGTCCTCGATCACGGTGTTGGCGAGCAGCGCCTCGGCGATCTGCTCGAGCTCGGCGTCGGAGACACTCTCGTCCACCTCGAGCTCGAATCGCTTGCCCTGCCGCACATCCGAGATTCCGGCGAATCCCAGACGCGGGAGCGCGCCGACCACGGCCTGTCCCTGGGGGTCCAGGATCTCGGCCTTCGGCATGACCTCGACCACGACTCGTGCCACGCGTTGCTCCTCATGTGGTGTGGGGGGTTACCTCAGAAATCCTAGTTGACCCGGCCGTCGTGCCCGCGTTCCGGGGTCGTGGCGGCTTAGCATCGGCATATGCGTATCGCCCACTTCGGTCATTCCTGCATCCTCGTGGAACTGCACGGCGTGAAGGTGCTGTTCGATCCAGGCACCTTCGCGCACGGCTTCGAGGGCATCACCGGGCTGGACGCGATCGCGGTGACCCACCAGCATCCCGACCACATCGACCCGAACCGGATCGAGGCGCTGATCGAGGCCAACCCGTCCGCCCGCCTGCTGTCGGACCCGCAGACCGCCCAGCAGCGCAGCGAGGGCTGGGAACCGGTCTCGGCCGGTCAGGTGCTCGATATCGGTGAGCTACAGATCACCGGCGGCGGCGGTCGCCACGCGGTGATCCACCCGGAGATCCCGGTGATCGACAACACGGTCTTCCAGCTCGGCACCGCGGCCGACCCGGCCCAGCTGGTCCATCCCGGCGACTCGCTGTGGGTGCCGCCGGTCCCGGTCGGCGTGCTCGCCATCCCGGCCGTCGCGCCGTGGATGCGGATCTGGGACACCGTCGACTACCTGCGCGCGGTGAATCCCCGCACCGCCGTCCCGATCCATTTCGGGATCATCGAGCCGGCGGCGCAGGGCATCTACTTCGGCAGGCTGGACGAGATGGCTCCGGCGGGCACCGAGTTCAGGGCGATCCAGCCGGAGGATCAGGCGCAGTTCTGAATCAGCGGTAGCTGCTCAGGAACAGCGCCTCCGCCAGTGCCATGTGTTCGATCTCGCTCGGGTCGACGCTCTCGTTGGGCGCGTGGATCAGGCATTTCGGCTCTTCCACGCCGATCAGCATGATCTCGGCCTTCGGGTAGGTGTCGGCGAAGACGTTGCACAGCGGGATCGACCCGCCCTGGCCCTCGGTGGTCACGTGGCGGCCGTAGGAGGTCGCCATCGCCTGCTCCAGCGCCGAGCGCGCCGGCCCGTGCTCGGAGGCGACGAACGGTTCGCCGAGCGCTTCGACCTCGATGTCGAGCCGGGCGTTCCACGGCACGTGCGCGCGCAGGTGCCCCTCCAGCAGGTCGAGGGCTCGCTTGGGCTCGGTGCCAGGCGGAATGCGCAGGTTGAGCCTGGCCCGGGTGCTCGGCTGGATCGCCGCCGACGACCCGACGACGGCGGGCACATCCATCCCGAGCACGGTCAGCGCGGGCCGCGCCCACACCATGTCCGAGACGGTGCCGCCGCCGAGCAGATCGACGCCGTCGAGCACGCCGGCGTCGGCCCGGAAGTCCTCGACCGGGTACTGCACGCCGGTCCACTTCTGGTCGTCGGTGAGACCGTCGATGGTGGTGTTGCCCTCGGCGTCACGCAGCGACGACAGCAGGTGGATCATGGCGGCGAGCGCGTCCGGCGCCGGGCCGCCGAACATGCCCGAGTGCATCGGGCCCGCGAGCGTCGTCACGGTGACGACGACGTTCACGTTCCCACGCAGGGTCTGGGTGAAGGTCGGCACGCCGACCGCGAAATTCCCGCAGTCGGCGACCAGGATGACATCGGCGCTCAGCAGGCCGGGATTGGCGGCGACGAACTTCTCCAGCCCGCCGGTCCCCTGCTCCTCCGACCCTTCCGACACCACCTTGATGCCGATCGGGAAGTCCGGCCCGATCGCGCGCAGCGCTGTCAGATGGGTGACGATATTGCCTTTGCAGTCGGCGGCGCCGCGCCCGTACCAGCGGCCGTCCTTGTCGGTCAGCGTCCAGACGGGGGTCTTCCACGCGGCGTCGTCGAGTGGTGGCTGCACGTCGTAGTGGCAGTACAGCAGCACCGTCGGCGTGCCCGGCGGGCCCGGCTTGTGCCCGATGACCGCTGTGCTGCCGTCGGGCGTCTCGTGCAGGCCGACCTCGGTCAGCCCGGCCGCGGCGAACGCGTCGGCCACCCACTGCGCCGTCTGCGCACACCCTTCCGGCGGGAACTGGCGTGGGTCGGCGACGGATTTGAACGAAACCAGCTCGGCCAGATCCTTTTTCGCCCGACCCATCAGCCCGGACACCTTGCCGCGCAGCGCAGCCACATCGGGAGTTTCGGTCATCACGCCTCACTTCGTCGTGTCATCCAGCTTCAGTGTGTCGAGATGAGAAAGGTAGTCCTGCAAGCGATCCGGGCAATAGGTGGCGATGGTGAGCGCCACCGCCTGGGTGGCGGCGCGCGGGCCGATCACCGGGCGCTGTCCCGGCCCAGCCGCGCCGTTGGTGATCGAGGCCTGGTAATTCGCCTTGATCAGCGGCGAACCCGGGTCCTGGCACACCGAGCCGCCGTCGTCGCCGAGCGCGTCGGCGATCACCTCGGGCTCGGGTGCGGGCAGGCCCGCCGCGAGCAGATCGCTGTGCAGCTGTTCGGCTTTGGCGCTCGCCTGGGTGTTCTCGCGGATCCCATTGAAGGTGAGCAGGCCGATCAGGGCGAACACCACGAGCAGCGCACCCGCGGTGAGGTAGATCCAGCGACGCTTGTGTGCGGGGGCGTCTCCGGTCGTCATGCCTTCTCCCCTTCCGGAACGTCGAGTTTCCAGCTGTCCCTGCGGTTTCGGTAGAACAGGTACGGGATCAGCAGACCGACGATGCCCATGCCGCCGCCGACGATGAGCAGATACACCCACGGGCTCCCCGAGCCGAATTGCGAGGGCGGCACGAAGCCGATCGCGAACGCCGCGATCGAGGACGCGGCGCCGAGACCGCAGAGCGCGAACAGGGCGGGTGCCCGATAACCGCGCGGATGGCCGGGATCGTCGCGGCGCAGTTTGGCCGCCGCCGCGAACATCAGCACGTACATGATCAGATACACCTGCGTGGTGATCACCGACAGAATCCAGTACGCGCTGGAGACATTCGGGATGAAGGCGTAGAGCAGCGCGATGAACGTCGTGAACACGCCCTGCGCCACCAGCATGTTCTGCTGCACGCCGTGCTTGTTCATCGTGGTCAGCCACGGCGGCAGATAGCCCTCGCTGCGCCCGATCAGCAACAGCCCCTTGGATGGTCCGGCCAGCCAGGTGAGCATGCCGCCGACCGCGGCCGCCACCAGCGCGATGCCGACGATCGGAGTGAGGAAGCCGACGCCGAAGTGGCTGAAGAACCCGTCGAAGGCCTGCATCACGCCCGCGGTCAGGCTCAGGCTGGCCGACGGGACCACCCAGCTGATCGCCAGCGCGGGCAGGATGAAGATGACCAGCACCAGGCCCATCGCCAGGAACATCGCCTTCGGAAATTCCTTGGCCGGATTCTTCAGCGACGACACATGCACCGCGTTCATCTCCATGCCCGCGTAGGACAGGAAGTTGTTCACGATCAGCACGAGACTCGCCAAACCGGTCCAGGCCGGCAGCAGATGACTCGAATCCATCGGCGCCGCAGACGGATTCCCCTGCGCGAGGAACACCATACCCAGCAGGACCAGGATGGTACCGGGAATCAATGTGCCGATCACCAGGCCCATGCTCGACAGCCCGGCCACCGTCTTGGTGCCCTGCGAGGACACGTACACACCGGCCCAATAGACGGTGATGATCACGATCGCCACATAAAGACCGTTGGACGCCAGTGACGGATCGATGATGTACGCGAAAGTGCTTGCCACATAAGCGAGCAAGCTCGGGTAATAGAAAATTGTCATGGCGAACTGGCACCAGACGGCGAGAAAGCCGAGCGGCTTGTTCAGCCCGTCCCCGACCCATTTGTAGATACCGCCCTGCCAGCCCGAGGCGAGTTCCGCGGCGACCAGTGAGGTCGGTAGCAGGAACAGAATCGCGGGAATGATGTAGAGGAATACACAGGCGAGTCCGTAGACCGCCATTGTGGGCGCCGAGCGGAGGCTGGCCACCGAACTCGTGGTCATCAGCGCCAATGTCACCCAGGACAAATACTTCGTCGTCGTCGCGGCTTTCGTCGCGGAGCCCGTCATCAGCGCTGCCTCCTGCTGTGTCTGCACAACTAGCGGAAACCTCGATCACATGCTCCTGCATAGTAACTGTCGAGCATCCGCCCGGTAGGCTCGAATCGAGCACAAAGAGAACAGAATCGTTGCAGAATCCCGGTAGAGCAAACACCTGGCAGTGCACCCTCTGACTGGAGGAACAGTGGCCGAGAATCTCTTCCCCAACGACCTTTTCAGTCTTCCCGGCTTCACCCGGCCCGCCCCGCACGGCGGTTTTCCCGACCACGAACTCCTACCCGACGTCGCCTACGAGATCGTGCACGACGAATTGATTCTCGACGGTGTCGCCCGGATGAACCTGGCCACGTTCTGCACGACGTGGATCGACGACAAGGCCCGTCGCCTGATGGCCGAATCGGTCGACAAGAACATCGTCGACAAGGACGAATACCCACAGACCGCCGAGCTGGAGAAGCGCTGCGTGCGCATGCTGGCCGACCTGTGGCACGCCCCCGATCCCGCGTCGACGCTCGGCACCTCGACCACCGGCTCCAGCGAGGCCGCGATCCTCGGCGGTCTCGCCGCGAAGTTCCGCTGGCGAGCGCGCGGCGGCACCGGGATGCCGAACCTGGTGAGCGGGCCGGTGCAGGTCTGCTGGGAGAAGTTCGCGCGCTACTTCGACGTGGAACTGCGCCAGGTACCGTTGCGCGGCGACCGGTACACCCTGCACCCCGACGACCTGCCGGATCACTGCGACGACAACACCATCGCCGTGGTGCCGAGCTTCGGCCAGACCTTCACCGGCCTGTTCGAGGACGTCGCCGCGATCAGCGCCGCCCTCGACCGCCTGCATGCCGCGGGCGGGCCCGACATCCCGATCCACGTCGACGCGGCCAGCGGCGGCTTCCTCGGTCCGTTCACCGCACCGGATCTGGTGTGGGACTTCCGGTTACCGCGGGTGAAGTCGATCAACGCCTCCGGGCACAAGACCGGTCTCGCCCCGCTCGGCGTCGGCTGGGCGGTGTGGCGCGAAGCCGCCGATCTGCCGCGGGAACTGATCTTCGACGTCGACTATCTCGGCGGCAATATGCCGACGTTCAATCTCAATTTCTCCCGGCCGGGCGGGCAGGTCATCACCCAGTACTACGACTTCATCCGGCTCGGCCGGGCGGGCTATACCCGGGTGCAGTCGGCGATCTACTTCGTCGCACAGCATTTCGCGAAGGGGCTGGGCGCGGTCGGACCGTTCGAGCTGATCCACGCGGGCGAACCAGAGCGCGGCATCGCCGCGGCGACGTGGCGGCTGACCGAGGGCGCCGGCTACAACCTCTACGACCTGTCCGACCGGCTGCGCGCCCGCGGGTGGCTCATCGCCGCCTACCCGCTGCCCGCCGACCGGCAGGACGAGACGATCATGCGCGCGGTGTTCCGGCACGGCTTCACCATCGACATGGCCGAACTCCTGCTCGCCGACATCGGGCGCAGCCTGCGTCAGCTCTCGGCCAATCCGTGGCGCACGCCGCTGACGCGCGCGCAGGCGGGTGGCTTCACCCACGACGCCGCCCCGGAAGTGCCGTGACATGGGGCCACCGCCGCGCGCTTGATCGCCGACGCGCGCGGCGGCGGCCGGTCAGGCAGCTCTGGACGCGGTGAACGGTTCCCAGCGGTAGACGTCGCTGCGCGCACCGTGGTACAGCGCCAGATCGACGGCGTCGAGCATCGCCTGACGCGGGCCCGATCGCTGCAACTGGGCCGCCGAGATCGCCAGCCGCAGGACACCGCCACGCCGCGCGGTGCGGGCGGCGCCCATCACCAGCGCACGGCACCACCACGGTTCGGCGCGGAAGCCCTCACCGATGCCGTACACCCGGGCCCGCTGTGCCACGTCGCGCTCCAGGTCCAGCATGGTGGTCAGGCCGAAGGCCATGCGGAAGCCGACGTCGGGCAGCGCGGCCAGCGCGCCCGCCGAGGCATCCCAGCGCGGCGCGGCGAACAACCGGGTGCGCAGCTGCACCCGCTCCATCACCCGGTCGGCCGCCTTGAGCCGCAACGTGGCCTCGTGCCTTGGCAGGCTCGCGAACTCGGCCCGCCGGGACTTGGTGGCCGCCTGGTCGTACCCGTGCAACACGATCGCGTCGCCCTCGAGCCGCCTGCCACGCAGCCACGACTGCGTCGCCGGATCGGCGACCAGCCGGTACTTGCCCTTCAGCCGGGGCGCGACCAGCAGCGACAGCCGAACACCGCGCTGGTCCATCTCCGCAGCGAACTCGATCGCGGCGTCGCGAGTCGTGTCCCGGATCCCCGATACGGAAACGATCAGCTCAGCGTTCATGAACCTACGGTGTCAGCCCCAGGTGACACCCGCGTGCTCCGCCGATGACGCCCCGACGAACATCGGCGCACGCCTCACCACCGCTGCCGGTGCGAGGTGATTACGCGTCGGCCAGGCCGACCTTGTCGAGCACCCAGGCGTACTCGAAGCCGACTTCCTTCCACTTCTCGTAGCGGCCGCTCACGCCGCCGTGACCGGCGCTCATCTCCGTCTTCAGCAGCAGTTCGCTGTCGCCGGTCTTCGTGTCACGCAGCTTGGCGACCCACTTGGCAGGCTCGACGTAGAGCACCCGGGTGTCGTTGAGGCTGGTGATCGCCAGGATCGCCGGGTAGTCCTTGGCCTCGACGTTCTCGTACGGCGAGTAGGACTTCATGTACTCGTAGACGCCCTTGTCCGCCAACGGGTTTCCCCACTCGTCCCATTCGATGACCGTCAGCGGCAGCGACGGGTCGAGGATCGAGGTGAGCGGGTCGACGAACGGCACATTGGCGAGGACGCCGGTGAACAGTTCCGGCGCCAGGTTGGCGACCGCGCCGACCAGCAGACCGCCCGCACTGCCGCCGTCGGCGATCAGCCGGTCCGCCGCCGTGGCGCCGGTGTCGATGAGATGGCTTGCGCAGGCGACGAAGTCGGTGAAGGTGTTCTTCTTCAGCAGCGTCTTGCCGTGCTCGTACCAGAGCCTGCCCATCTCGCCGCCGCCGCGCACATGCGCCACCGCGAACACCATGCCGCGATCGAGCAGCGACAGCCGCGAGACCGAGAACGACGGGTCGATGCTGGCCTCGTAGGAGCCGTATCCGTAGAGCAGCATCGGCTTCGGGCCGTCGGCGGGCAGGTCGCGGCGCTTGATGAGCGAGATCGGGATCCGGGTGCCGTCCTGGGCCACCGCCCAATCCCGGTGCTGCTCATAGTCGTTCGGGTCGTAGCCACCCAGCACCGGCTGCTCCTTGCGCAGCAGCAGCTCACCGGTGGCGGGCACGTAGTCGAACACCTGCATCGGGGTGATGAACGAGGTGACCCCGACCCGCAGCGTCGGCTGTTCCCACTCCGGGCTGGAACCCGCACCGGCGGAGAACAATTCGAGCCCGAAATCCAGCTCGGTCAGTTCGCCGTAACCCTCGGCGGTCAGCGGCCACACCGACAGGCGCGGCAGCGCGTCGCGGCGGTAGCCGAGCACCAGATGGTTGGCGAAGGCGTCGATGTCCTCGAGCCGCACGTCCTCGCGGTGCCCGATCAGGATCGTCATGTCCGACGGGTCGGTGGCCGGCGCCTCGGCGAGCACGAAGTTCTCCGCCTTCACCCCGTCGACCACGTCGTTGTGCAGGATCAGGAAGCGGTCCTGGCCGGCGATCACCGCGTGCTCGGCCGAGTACTCCACGCCCTCACGGCGCGGCAGCAGCACCCGGAACTCGCCCTCGGGGTTGTCCGACTCGAGCACCCAGCCCTCGGTGGTGATCTTGGAACCGAGCCAGATCATCAGGTACTTCTCGGAGCGGGTCGCGCCGACGCTCACCCAGTAGCGCTCGTCGGGCTCGTGGAACACGGTCACGTCGGTATCGGCGGCAGCCCCGACGTGGTGCCGCCACACGGTGTCGGGACGCCACGACTCGTCGACGGTCTGATAGAAGATGTGCGTGCCGTCCAGCGACCAGGTCGCGCCGGGCGCGGCCCCCACGACCTCGTCCGGCAGCAGCTCACCGGTGCGCAGGTCCTTGATCCGCAGCGTGTAGCGCTCGTCGCCGGTGCTGTCGACCGAGTAGGCGAGCAGATTGCCGTCGTGGCTCAGCGAGAAGGCGCCGAGCGCGAAGAAGTCCAGCCCCTCGGCAAGGACATTGCTGTCGAGCAGCACCTGCTCGCCCTCGATCACCGTTTCGGCCTCGAGCTGCGGCGGCGTCCACGCGTCGATGCCATCGGCGTTCGCGTCGATGGGACAGCGGCAATGCACCCCGTACTGTTTGCCCTCGAAACTGCGCGAGTAGTACCAGTACTCCCCCAGCCGGGTCGGCACCGACAGATCGGTCTCCTGGGTGCGGGCCTTGATCTCGTCGAAGATCTTGTCCCGGAGCGGCTGGAGCTGGTCGGTCTGCGCCTCGGTGAAGGCGTTCTCGGCCTCCAGGTACGCGATGACCTCGGGGTCTTCCTTGTCCCGTAGCCACTCGTACTCGTCGACGAACGTGTCACCGTGATGCACCCGCTCGAAGGGCACCTTCTTCGCGATCGGCGCCGACACCGTCTCATTCTCGCCAGCCATGGGTCCACCGTAGCCGCAGCGCTCCGGCCGGGCCCGCCAACTCGGCCGCTACACCCCCGGGCGTCCGTGCTAGGTATTTCTGCGGATGGCAGCGGGGCGCGGAGTGCGTAGCCTGCTCGCATGGGGATGCGGTATGCGGTTCGATCGTTCGTCGTGACTGTCGGGGTGGTGCTGGCGGCAGGTTCCGCGGCGGTCACACCGGCGACCGCGTGTGCGTGCGGTGGGGTGGTCAGCGGGGGGAACTCGGCGCGGGTCGACAGTGAGACCGCGGTGCTCGGCTGGGACGGGACGCGCGAGACGGTCCTGATGCGGTTGGGGATGCAGTTCGATGGCGCCGATGCGGCCTTGATCGTTCCCACGCCGGCACCGGCGACCGTGTCGGCCGGGAGCGCGGCCTCGTTCAGCGAGCTGTCGCGGCTCACCGCGCCCGAAATCGTCAAGGAATACCACTGGTTCGGGAGCGACTACGACGGTGCGACCTCGGGTGCCGCGCCCGGCTCCGGCCCCGACGTCCTGGGAAAGGTGCAGCTCGGCCCGCTGGAGGCGACCACCTTGCGCGGCGGCGACCTCACCGGCGTACGAGAGTGGCTCGACGTCAACGGCTATCAGCTCCGCCCCGAGGTGAGCGCTACCCTCGACCCGTATCTGCGGGAGGGCTGGTCCTTCGTCGTGATGCGCCTCACCAGCTCGAAACCCCTTTCGGGCGAGCTCGATCCGGTACGCCTCACCTTCGATTCCGACCGCCTCGTCTACCCGATGCGGATGTCCGCCGCGGCCACCCGACCCCAGTCGGTCCACCTCTACGTCTTCAGCGACCACCGGGTGGCGCGCACCGACGCCGACACGGCGACCCAATCGACCACTACCGAATTCGCCTCCCCCATCGGTGAACTCACCGATCCGGACCTGAAAGCGCTTGCCGCGGGCAAGAACTACCTGACCGAGCTCTCGGTGAACATTCCCCAGCCGTCGAGCATCACCAGCGATTTCACGCTCGCCGCCGCATCGAAGGACGTCACCGTGCGCGACCGGGTGGTGAGCAAGGAATACGTCGAGATCCTGGGCTTCCCAGCGGGTTACGTGCTGATCATCGCCGGGCTCTCGGTCGTCGGCGTGATCGCGGGCGCGGTACTGCGCCGCCGATCGGCTCGATAGCACCCTGGAACGCACCGCGGCCCGGCTCTCGGGCCGCGAAGCCGTCGAGCCGGGCCGCGTCGAGCAGGATTCTCAGGCCCCCAGCGCCGGGCCGATGGTGTGCCACGACGCGTGCAGCGCGTCCTGCCAGTAGGACCACGAGTGCGTCCCGACCGGGTGGTAATCGATCTCGGCGCCGATGCCCGCCGCGCGCAGGCGCTGGTCGAAGGCCACCATGCACGTGTTCACGCCGAGTTCGATCGGCCCGCCGAGGAAGATGTTCTCCGCCAGCTGCGGCTTGAGCTCGGCCTCGTGCGGGCCGGGGATGCCGGTACCGGTCGACAGGTACAGCGCCTTGCCGCGCAGCCGGTCGATCATCAGCGCCGGATCGTGCGCAGCCCATTCCGGGCTGCCGGGCGCGCCCCACATATTGAGCGGGTTGCCACCGCGATTGGCGATGGAGAACATGATCGCGCCCGCCGCCATCGCGCTGTCGGGGCACGCGCTGTAACCGGCGACGGCCCGATACAGCTCGGGGTGGCGGGCAGCCAGGACATAGGCCGCGTTGCCGCCCATCGACAGGCCGCCGATGCCGTTGACGCCGTTACCGGCGAACTCCGCGTCGATCAGGCCGGGCAGTTCCTGGGTGAGGAACGTTTCCCACTTGTACCGGCCGAAGCGCGGGTCGTCGGTGATCCAGTCGGCGTAGTAGCTGGCCTGCCCGCCGATGGGCATCACGACGTTGACGTTCTTGCCGCGGAAGAACGCCTCCGCGTCGGTCGCGTTGGTCCAGGTGCTCTGGCCGACACCGGGATCGAGGCCGTCGAGCAGGTAATACGTCGACCGTGCGCCGCCGCCCGCCGGGTGCAGCACCTGCAGGTCGACAGTGCGGCCCATCGCAGGCGAGGTGACCGTGATCGCCGTCCGGGTGGGGCTGAGGTTGTTCACCCCGATGATCTGAGCGGCAGCCGCCGGGGCCGGGTTCACCACCGCGGGTCCGAGCAACGCGAGAGCGAAAGCCAGCACTGAAGCAGCAACACCTGTACGACGCACGACCCACCCTCCATTACCGCATGCCAAGGACAGTCCAAAGTAACCCAGAGGTGAATGAACTGGAAGCATTCGGCGTTTCGGGCGTTTCTTCAGCAAACTCTCCGGTTCGCAATGCCCGGTTCGCCCGAAGTGGGCGTCAGCGAGTGAGCGCGCCGCGGATGGAACCGGCCAGATAGTCGAGGTCGGCGCGGGCGGGCGAGGTCGGTCGCGCGCGCAGCCCGAAGCCGTCGCCCGGCGTCCGCGGGATCACGTGCAGATGCACATGGAAGACTTCCTGCCCGGCCGTGACCCCGTCGGCGAGAAAGAAGTTCACCCCGTCGGCCGCCACCTCACTGGACCGCAGCGCGGCCGCGATCCGCTGCCCCACCTGGAACAGCTTGCCGCCGAGGACCGGATCGAGATCGGCCAGGCTCGGCGCGGCCGTCTTCGGCACCACGAGCACGTGACCCGGAGTCACGGGACGAATGTCCATGAAGGCCAGCACATCGTCGTCCTCGTAGACCTTGGACGAGGGGGCGAGCCCGGCGATGATGTCGGCGAAGATCGTGTACGGATTCACCCGCGTACGGTATCCAGCCCGGTATTTTCGTGCACTTCGGCCGCTTCGAGTCAGAAAACTGACTGCGACGAACCGAAGTGCACGAATATGCCGGATCAGAGAATCGGCGACGGCGTGTAGCGCGCCGCCTCGGGGTTCGCCTCGACCAGCTTCTGCACCTGCGCGATCACCTCGGACACCTGGTCGGACGCGGCGCCGATGAACGCCGACTTGTCGGCCAGCGCGGCATCGAGGGCGGCGCGGTCCAGCGGCATCCGGTCGTCGGCGGCGAGGCGGTCCAGCAGATCGGGTTCGCGACCCTGCTCGCGCATGGCCAGCGCCACCGCGACCGCGTGCTCCTTGATGACCTCGTGCGCGGTCTCGCGACCGACGCCCGCGCGCACCGCCGCCATCAGGATGCGGGTGGTGGCCAGGAACGGCAGGTACCGGTCGAGCTCACGCGCGACCACCGCCGGGTACGCGCCGAACTCGGCGAGCACGGTCAGGAAGGTCTCGGTCTGGCCGTCGATGGCGAAGAACGCGTCCGGCAGCGCGACGCGGCGCACCACCGAGCAGAACACGTCGCCCTCGTTCCACTGCGCGCCCGCGAGCTCGGCCGCCATCGAGCCGTAGCCGCGCAGCACGACCTGCAGGCCGTTGACGCGCTCGCAGGAGCGAGTGTTCATCTTGTGCGGCATCGCCGACGACCCGACCTGGCCGGGCTGGAAGCCCTCGGTGACCAGCTCATGGCCCGCCATCAGCCGGATGGTGTGCGCGAACGACGACGGGCCAGCACCCAGCTGCACCAGCGCCGAGAGCACGTCGTGGTCCAGCGAGCGCGGGTACACCTGGCCCACGCTGGTGAACACGGTCGCGAAGCCGAGGTGGGTGGCCACCTGCTGCTCGAGCGCGGCCAGTTTGCCCGCGTCGCCGTCGAGCAGGTCGAGCATGTCCTGGGCGGTGCCCATCGGGCCCTTGATCCCGCGCAGCGGGTAGCGGTCGATCAGGTCGCGCAGCCGGGCCAGCCCGACGAGCACCTCGTCGGCGGCGGAGGCGAAACGCTTGCCCAGCGTGGTGGCCTGCGCGGCGACATTGTGCGAGCGACCGGCCATCACCAGCGTCTGGTACTCGGCGGCCCGCTCGGCCAGCCTGGCCGCGACGGCGACACCGTGGTTGTAGACGTGCTCGAGCGAGAGCCGGATCTGCAGCTGCTCCACGTTCTCGGTGAGATCGCGGCTGGTCATGCCCTTGTGCACGTGCTCGTGCCCGGCCAGCGCGTTGAACTCCTCGATGCGCGCCTTCACGTCGTGGCGGGTGACCCGCTCCCGCTCGGCGATCGAGGCAAGATCCACGTGGTCGATCACGCGCGCGTAGTCGTCGATCACGCCGGCGGGGACATCGATGCCGAGCTCCGACTGGGCCCGCAGCACCTCGAGCCACAGCCTGCGCTCGAGCACGATCTTGTTCTCGGGCGACCAGAGCGCGACGAGCTCCGGGCTGGCGTATCGGGTGGCGAGGACATTCGGGACGAGGCTCACGAACGTTCAGTCTAGTTGGCGTGCCCGTTCCAGCTGCTGGGGCATCATGTTGGGCACTACGGGCGGGGCGACGATGTCGATCATGTCCAGCAGACCGGCCCGTGCGGGGCGCCGCGGTTCCGGATGGCCCTCGATCAGCGCGGCCACTACGGCGCCGTCGACGACGGCGACCAGCCTGCGCAACTGCTCGGGGCGCACCACTCGGTCGGAGCGGCGCAGCACGTCGGCGAGCAGTTCTTCGAGCTGGGTACGTAGTCGGAGCTGAACCTCGCGTAACTCGGGGTGCCTGGCGGAGGCGACCGAGCGCTCGTAGCGGGCGATCAGCTGACCGCGGGCGTCCAGGTCGCCGTCGTCGGGCCCGACGAGCAGGTCGAGGACCAGGTCGACGGTCGCCTCGGCGCCGCGCCTGCGATGGCTGACCTCACCGACCCGGCGACGCATCGCGTCGAGCTCGATCGCGCCGCTGAACTCGACGGCCCGGGCGATCAGATCTTCCAGAGACTCGAAGTAGTAGGTGGTCGAGGCGAGCGGAAGATCGGCCCGCGACGCCACCGAGCGATGTCGCACCGCGTCGAAGCCGCCTTCGAGCAACAGTTCAGCCGCCGCCGCCACCAGGGCCTGGCGACGTCGTTCGCCTTTCGGGGTCGTCGCGGTGGTCACCGTGCCATCGTGCCAGTCATCATCAGTTCAACCGTGCGCAATCGTCATCGGGGAAACGCGGGAAATCGGGATAACTGAGTTTTACCGTATCCCGGCACGGAAGTGTTCGTACTAGGCAAAGTTGTTGTCGCACATCACTGTTGACAGCGGGACCGGTCAGTCCTTCAGGAACCTTCCCAACCGGTCCAGTGCTGCGGAGATGTCGTCGCCCGAGCCCGCGAAGGAGAAGCGAACCGTGCGAAGTCCGTGCACGGTGTCGAAGTCGAGACCGGGTGCCAGCGCGACGCCGGTGTGCGCGAGTATCTCGGCGCACCAGGCACGGGAATCGTTGGTCAAATGTCCAATATCGGCATAGGCGTAAAAGGCGCCGTCGGCGGGCGCGAGATCGGTGATACCGATGCTCGGCAGACCCTCCAGCAACAGCGCCCGGTTACGCGCGTACCGGCGCACGTGACCGTCCAGTTCATCCTTGGCTTCCGGTCCGAACGCGTGCACCGCCGCGTATTGGGAGATGGCGGGCGGGCACACGGTCATGTTGGAGGCCAGCCGCTGCAGGGCGGGACGCAGGTCCTCGGGAGCGAGCATCCAGCCGAGCCGCCAGCCGGTCATCGAGAAGTACTTCGACACCGAGCCGATGACCACGGCGGACCGGGAGAACTCCCACGCCGACGAGGTCGGCGTGCTCGCCCCCGCGTAGGTGATGCCGTGGTAGATCTCGTCGGAGATCAGCAGGGTGCCGTGCTCCTCGCACCAGCGGGCCAGCGCGGCCAGTTCGGCCGGGTCGATCATGGTGCCGGTCGGGTTGGCCGGACTGGCCACCACCAGGCCCGCGGGCGGCTCCGGCAGCGCCTCGAGCATGGCCACGGTCGGCTGGAAACGCGTCTGCGGGCCGCAGTCCAGTTCGACCACGGTGCAGCCGAGCGCGGTCAGCGTGTTCCGGTAGGCGGGGTAGCCGGGCCTGGCCACCACCACGGTGTCGCCCGCGTCGAAGGCGGCCAGGAAGATCAGCGTGAACGCGCCCGACGATCCCGTGGTCACCACCACCTCGTCCGGGTGCACGTCATAGCCGTAGGTCTCGCTGTGATGCCCCGCGATGGCTTCGCGCAACGGCAGGATCCCGAACGTCTCGGTGTAGCCGAGCAGTTCGTGGTCGATGGCGGCCCTGGTGGCCCGCAAGACCGGCACAGGCGCCTGCGTCGAGGGCTGCCCCGCCGCGAGGATCAGCACATCGCCATGCGACCTGGCCCGTTCGGCCGCCGCCTTCCACACATCCATCACGTAGAAGGGGGGAATTGTCGACCGGCGCGATTCTCTGGACACCCGAGAGACGGTAGAGCACCCGATTGCGCGCGTTCACAGATATGGTCGGCACAATGGCTCCGACAGCGAAGACGCAGCCACCGACGCAGCAGGCGCAGCTGCGTCGGTGCCGGGGCGCGGGGGCACGATGGAGTGGATGAGGGCGGGGAGAGTGCGGCGGGCGGATACGCGAACGACCGATCGCGCTGACACGTCGTCGGCAGTCGGCGGTTCGTCGGCCGAGGCAATCGTGCCAACGACGGGTGACAGTGTGCGCCCGGCGGATACAGCGGCACACAGTCACGAGCAAGCGGTAGCCGACGGGGTGGGCACGGCAGATGCAGGCGTCGGCAAGCAGGCCACAGCCGACGGCACGCGCCCCGCGGACGCCGACAGCGACAAGCAGACCGCAGCCGACGAGGTACACGCCGCAGACACGGACACCGGCTGGCAGGCCACAGCCAACGGTGTTGCAGCGGAGGACACTTCGGCCGGCCACAATGCCCCGGCGGACGACAACGCGTCGGCACAATCCGCCGCAGATAGTGCAGCCCGGCGCATGGTCAGCATCAACGGCCATGTCCTGCAGGCGAATTGGCGCGAGCAGCTGACGTCGAAGACCAGCGTTCGCGAGCGGGTGACGGCCTGGGTGGACAAACACCCGGCAGTCGGCGAGGTCGCGGGTGAACTGCGCCGTGGCGAGGTGCGCACGGTGTTCTGGTTGCGGCCCAAGGCAGTTGCCGAAGCGCTGTGGGCGCAGCGGCCGAGCCGGGATCGAGTGCGTCAGGTGCTGCTCGAGCGTCGGGTGCTGATCGCCGGCGTCGTCATCGTCGCGGTGTTCGCCGCCGCCGACTCGCAGATCAGGGACATCGCGAGCGATCGTCCACTGGCGCCGGGCGAGGCGCAGCGGGTGGCGATCGCCTATCCACCGCAGCTCGCGCCGAATCCGCAGTCGTCGAGCCGCCTGCTCGCCGCCATCGCCAGGGGCGAGAAGCGCCGTGAGGCAGCGGTGGTCGCCGCCGCCGCGCGCGCCACCCTGGAGCGGGCGAAGGCGGAAGCGGCGGCCGCGGCGTCGGGCGAGTGGCAGGACTGGATGGGCCAGCGGGCCCCGGTGGTCCCCGGGGTCATGGTGCCGGGGTCGACACCGTCCGGCGGCGGCTTCAGCCTGCCCGCCAAGGGCGCGTTCACCTCCGGTTTCGGCTCACGCTGGGGCACCATGCACCGCGGCATCGACATCGCCGCACCCATCGGCAGCCCCATCTACGCCGTCGCCGACGGCACCGTCGTCGAAGCCGGACCGGCGCAGGGCTTCGGCCTGTGGGTCCGCATCCGCCACGACGACGGCACCATCAGCATCTACGGCCACATGTACGACTTCTTCGTCTCCCAGGGCGAACGCGTCCCCGCGGGCATGCAGATCGCCCGCATCGGCAACCGCGGCGATTCCACAGGCCCCCACCTGCACTTCGAGATCGTGCAGAACGGCCAGCATGTCGACCCGCAGGCCTGGCTGGCCCTGCACGGCCTGCGGCTGACCTGACGCCTGACATCACCAAACGCAAGTCGGAGTCGTTCGATCGCCGGATGCGCTCGGCGCGAACGGCTTACTGCCAGAGTCGCCGGACACCCACGGCCGCATTTGCACCAATCATGTCGATGTTCACCGACTGTTCGTCCGACGTGTACGGAACGAGTAGGTCGATCGCGATGCCGCCCGCGTGCTCGGCGGCGATCTTGATCGCATCGCCGACGAAGGGGTGCCGCGCGGTCACGGCGTACACGATGACTCGAGCGCGCAACTCCCGCCGGTCATCATCGAAGGTGAGGTCGTCCCGGATCGAATCTTCGTCTGGGGCCGCCCCCGCAAGCCGGCGCATCGACTTGGCCCCGTCCACGCCCACAACCAGCATGAAGGGCGCGAGACCTGCTACGCCACTGAGCATTTCACCGGCGACGCCTATACTGTCCCGCAGCAGGTTGTCCAGGTCGTCCTGTTCTTGTTGCGACGCCGCGCTACGCCAGTCCATGTGCGCTTCCTCCAGACAGACGATCGGGAACGGGGAAGGGAATGCTATGGACGACAGTACGCTCGACGTCAGCCCGGAGAAGCTTCGGCAAGCAGCGACTGCGCTGCAGAACCGCCAGGGCGATCTTCTCTACGAACTCAACAGAATTCACCTCGCACACACAGATCTCCAAAACACGTGGCAGGGCGCCGCCGCGGATCTGATCGCCACGACATGGGAGTCGTTGAACTCGCGGGTCGCCGCGCACACCAGTCACCTCGAAAGCTATGCACAGCACCTTCGAACCGCTGCGCAGGCCTTCACCGGACAGGACGACGACGGCGCCGCAGAGATCCAGCAGTACAGATTGAACCTGTGACAGGGCAAGACCGGAATTCCTGATGGCACTGTTCTCATACGATCTGACCGCGATGACCCACTTCGTCACCGATCTCGACACCCGCATCGCGACGTTGGAAACCTATCTCGCCGATGCCCGCACCACCGCCGCGACTCTCGCCCAGGAATATACAGGGGAGGCAGCAGACGCTTTTGCCGAAACTCACACGAACTGGCAGACCACCGCTGCGAGCCATCTCGTTGAGTTGCGGGAGCTTCGGCACCATGTCGACAGTTGTCGCCAGAACTATGCCGACGCCCGTGCGGCCAACCGCCAGATGTTCGGCTGGTCAGACGGATGACCGACATCGATCCCGAGTCCTACTACAACGCCGCACGACAGCTGACCGGCACTAGCCGGGACGTGGAGCGTGATCTTCGAGCCCTAAAGTCCAAGTTGACGGTCGCCAACTCGGCCGGGAGCTATTTTCCGGGCGGGACCCGATGGGGCCAGAATTTCGACCAGGCAGCCACCGATATCTTCGAAGTTGCTTCGACCAGCGCAATGGCCGCCCGCGAACTGGGATACCAGGTGCACTGGGCCGGGCTCAATCATGCCCATGCCGAGAATAACAACAACCCGAAAGCTAACCAGCCGACCCCTGCAGCACAGGACGGCACCACGTTGAAAATCAACCTGCACCCCGGCGAGTACGCCGCGGGCGGTCAGCACGATACGCCATCCAACTGGGACTTGCTGAAGGGATTGGTCACCCGCCCATGGGCAGATAGTGACCCCGCAAGGATCACTAAGGCAGGTACCGATTTCGGCGAATGGGGTCGAGCCACCAAGAGAACCGCGGACACGATGCGCAATTTCGCAGTATTGAAATGGTCCGCCGCAGAGAAGGCTGACGTCGAGGTCAGCGGAATAATAGATGAAATCAACAACGTGCACACGGCATTGCATGATTCCGGCGAGCTCGGCACATACCTCGAGACTGCCTGTAAATCGGTAGGGAAGATCAGCGCAGACAACCGCGCGTTGATAGTTACTTCGCTAAATATTCTTCGGATCATCCTCCTGTCCTATGAGGCCGACAAATTTGCCCTGAAACGCCTTCCCGGGTTCATATCGGGGCCGATGATCAGGGCGATAGAAAGACTTGAAGAAAAAACAAAGAAGGATTACGCCAGCGCAATCGACGGGTTACTGAACGAAATAAACGATAACGTCGACCAAGCGATTGGCAACTGCCAAGGCATCTACGCAGCAGCGAGTGGCGACGTACAGTTCTTGTCATCCATCCTGAATCGAACACCCCGTAACGCCCAACCAATTCGGAATCGCGACAAGGACGGCAATGAAGACGCCGGCGACCGCGGCGAGGAAAGAGCGGGGATCCCGCTACCCGCCGGCCGAAGAGGGGTAACGGTAAACGGCGACACGATATACCCTGACTACATCGATGTAGGAAACAAGCAAGTGGTCGAGGTGAAGAATGCAAACGAACTGGACGACCGCTCTATCAAGCAGATCAAACTCGAAACCGTATACGCGCAGAGCCAGGGCTATACCATGGTTCTGGTAACCGACCATCGAACGAACATAAACGATCCCGACATTCGACACATGATCGATACCGGGCAAATCCAACTGGTCAGGAAGGAGCTAGACGATAACAATGACGCCAAACCCAAACCTCGATAGGTCATCGGAGCTCCGGAAGTTGCGAGAGCAGATCGCGCGGATAGAGTCGGGGACGGAAGACATCGCCGAGGCAGCCGCCGAGGCGCGAGCGAAGGCCCGCATCCAGGAACCCGAGAAGATTGCGCAGCAGGAATGGTCGGGCGCTAACTATCCGGGAATGCCGGATAATGACGACTGGCTTGAGAATATTCCGCCGGAATACGTTGATGGCGAGCGCGGGTTCGAACTGCGACTCGCTCGGGACCTGGCCGCTGTCGGAGTTCGATGCTTCAGACTTGCCGACCTCGACAATTACGTCGGCACCGACCCACAAGCGGTACCAGTTTTCATAGATTGGCTGGCCGATCTTGACAGAAAGATTCCTGGACCCGAGACAACACACCGACAGGGGATCCGCGCCCATCTGCTGCACAACCTCGCCGATCCGGTTGCCTATGGCGATCAAGCGGCGATCGCCGCGTTGATTGCGCAGCTTCGGCGAGACCCACCGATGCCAACTGATTTGCAATGGTGGGCAGGCGGCGCACTCGACAAGATCGCGGGACCGGAGAACTATGCTGAAATACTCGGTCTGTTCAACGAGCTGACAGATGACAACCCGCGTGCCGCTCTACTCCCGTACCTCGGACGATCGAAGACCCCCGAAGCGATACAAATCGCTGTCGATGCACTCGCCGATCGCGGCACCCGCCAATGGGCGATTCAAGCTCTCATTCTCGCGGAGGCGGACGGCACTCTCCCACTCATTGCCCGCTATGCCGACGATGAGAGCGAACAAGTTCGCGATTGGGTCCACACAGCGATGGAGCAACTCGAATGACACCGAACGATTCCGAACTGGAGGCCGCCGCCGATGAGTTCGAGGCCCAGTTACGGGCCATCGAAGCCAACAGCGAACAGATCGCCCGAATCGAGGGGGAGGCACGGACACCGGATGGGGCAGTCAGGGTTCGAGTGAATGCCATGGGTCTCCTCCTCGATGTCAAGCTCGGCCGGACTACGTCGAACGCAAATCGGGAATGGCTCGGGCGCACGATCGTCGAACTGACGGCTGCGGCTGCCCAGAATGCGGCTGCGCAGGTCGACAACCACTATGCGGGTCTCCGCGCTGCGCAACGGGCGGTCCAGGATCGGATCGCCGATGTAGACCGTGTCCAGGGCCAACATCTACGCATGGTGTCCAACAGCATCCAACGCCCGACATAAACGCGAACGACCGACGGAACTCTGCTGAGGGCGCAGCGCAGAAGTCCTAGCTACGTCGTCCGCTCCGGGACGACCACCTCGGTCGCGCCGATGTCGGTGCGGAAGTGACTGCCGGGGAGCTTGATCTGGGCGAGCCGGGCGTAGGCACGTTCCCTGGCCTGGGCGAGATCCGCGCCGACGCCGACGACGTTCAGCACACGCCCACCCGCCGAGACCAGCGCCTTGTCCTCGCGCTGTCCGGTGCCCGCGTGCAGCACCAGCGTGTCGCCGTCCAGCGCGCCGTCGTCGGCGCCGGTGATCACGTCACCGGTGCGGGGGCGGGCCGGGTAGTTCTCGGCGGCCAGCACGACCGTGATGGCCGAACCGTCCTTCCAGCGCGGCGGCTCGACCTCGGCCAGGCGGCCGGTGGCGGTGGCGTGCAGCAGTTCGGCGAACGGGCTGTCGAGCAGGGCCAGCACGGCCTGGGTCTCGGGATCGCCGAAGCGGCAGTTGAATTCGACGACGGCGGGACCGTTGGTGCCGATCGCGAGGCCCGCGTACAGCAGGCCGGAGAAGGAGCTGCCGCGCGCGACGAGCTCGGCCGCGACGGGCTTGACCACGTCCTCGACGATCTCGTTCAGCGTCTCTTCGGGCAGCCACGGCAGCGGGGTGTAGGCGCCCATGCCGCCGGTGTTGGGGCCGGAATCGCCGTCACCGACACGCTTGTGGTCCTGGGCGGGCAGCAGCGGGACCACGGTCTCGCCGTCGACCAGGCAGAACAGCGACACCTCCGGCCCGTCGAGGAACGACTCCAGCAGCACCGGGTGGCCCTGCTCGAGCAGCTCGGCACCGTGATCGCGGGCCGCGCGGCGGTCGGCGGTCACCACGACGCCCTTGCCCGCGGCCAGGCCGTCGTCCTTGACGACCCAGGTCGGGCCGAAGCGGTCCAGCGCCGCGTCCAGGTCAGCCGGGTTGTCGACGATCTCGCTGTGCGCGGTCCGCACACCGGCGGCCGCCATCACGTCCTTGGCGAACGCCTTCGATCCCTCGATCCGGGCCGCGTCCTTGGACGGACCGAACACCGGGAACCCGGCAGCGCGCACGGCGTCGGCGATGCCGAGCACCAGCGGCACCTCGGGTCCGATGACCACGAGATCGGCGGCGACCTCGGCGGCCAGCGCGACGACGTCCTCGGCCGCGCACGGATCGACCGGGCGTAGCTCGGCATGCTGTCCGATGCCCGGGTTGCCCGGGGCGGCGATGACCGCCGTCACGGACGGGTCCCGGCGTAGCGCCAGGACGAGGGCATGTTCACGGGCTCCGGAACCGATGACGAGTACGCGCACGGTCACAGATTAGTCGCGCGCTTCGCACCTGCTTCGCACGCCCCAGCCCGCTCTCTGGTCGCGGTATCCGGTAGCGGCCGCGCGGCCGCGGCCGCGGATCCGATCCCGCACCCGGCACCGGGAATTCACCCGCACACGCCACCCACATCGGGTTCGCTTGGGGGACAATGATGCCGGCGTGACGACTTGGTCCGCCGCATGCCGGAGCACGGGCGAGGGGAGCACATCATGGGTCTGCTCGACGGAATGATGGGCAATGCGGGCCGCATCGACCCCGCCGCCGCCCAGCAGGAGTACGCGCGGCTGTTCGGCCAGGGTGAGCAGGTCTACTCGGCCTTCATCCTGGTGCGCGACGCGATGCTGTTCACCAACCGCAGGCTGATCCTGGTCGACAAGCAGGGCGTCACCGGCCGCAAGGTCAGCTACCACTCCATCCCCTACCGTTCGATCACCCACTTCGCCGTGGAGACCGCGGGCACCTTCGACCTCGACGCCGAGCTCTACATCTGGATCGGCAGCGGGAACGAGCCGGTCAAGCAGCGGTTCAACCGTCAGGTCGACATCTACGAGGTGCAGGGCATCCTGTCGCATTTCGTCGGGATCTGATTAGGCTCGCCGCATGGCATCCGTCTTCAGCGCGATCATCGCCGGACAGCTTCCCGGCCGCTTCGTCTGGGAGGACGACGAGTTCGTCGCCTTCCTCACCATCGCCCCCGTCACCCAGGGCCACACCCTCGTCGTGCCGCGCGCCGAGATCGACCAGTGGCAGGACGTCGACCCCGCCGTCATGGCCCGCCTCACCGCCGTCGCCCAGAAGATCGGCCAGGCCGTCCGCATCGCCTTCGACGCCCCCCGCGCCGGCCTGCTCATCGCGGGCCTGGAAGTCCCCCACCTGCACACCCACGTCTTCCCCGCCTACACCATGGGCGACTTCGACATCTCCGGCGCCGACACCGCCCCCAAGCCCGAATCCCTCGACGAAGCCCGCGACAAGATCAAGGCCGCCCTCCGCGAACTCGGCCACGGCGCCAACGTCCCCGACTGACCCCTACCGCCGAGGCCGAGCGCACGCCCCACCTTTCCGAGCACCGTCAGGAGTTGGGTGGGGTCAGCTGGGTGACGGTACCGAGGAAGCTCGTCACATAGAGGGCGTGCGCGTCCCAGCCCGGGCCTGCGCCGAAACGGACCGAGGAGGACAGCGGGAGTCCGTCGGCGATGGTGCAGGTTTGGCGGGTGTCCAGGTCGACCCGCTGGATTCGGCCTGCGACATTGAGCGCCACGTATGCCTTGCCGTCCGGGCCGACGGTCAGATCGTCGGCAGCGTTCAGTGGGCCGTATCCGGGGATCACGGTGTGCGGGGCAGGCCTGGACGGGTCGGCGTAGTCGACGAAGGTGACCACTGTTGTGGGGTCGAATGTTGTCGAAACTACGAGCCGATTGCGCGCTCGGTCGAACGCGAGGCCGTTGGTGGAGGTGAGTGACGGTGCATAGGGCGACGCGCTGCCATTCGCCGCTACTCGCGTCATGGATCCCGCGCCGACGTCCTTGCTGACGACGAAATCGCCGTTCGGCAGTTGCGCGAGGCCGTTCGGCATCGTCAAGCCGGTGGCGATCGTGGTGACCGCGCCGGTGTCGAGGTCAAGCGCGCGAATGGTGCCGTCCGCGCGGCCCGTCAGCGCTGCCACGGCGCTGTTGCCGGTCGTGAAATAGGCCGTGTCGCCGACGACGATGACGCCACCGGGGCCGTCGATACCGCCCACCGCGACAGACTTCGCGCCGTCGGCCGCCAGACGCTGTAGCGAGCCGCCGACTCCGGTGGCGGATTGCTCCGACAGCAGCAGGTTCCCGCGGCCGTCGAAAGCGAGGTTCTCGAGCAACCCGTAGCCGGACGCGACCGTGCGCTGTGTCCACTGCGGACACGATTCCGGCGCGGCGGCAGCCGGGGTCGCCGCGGGCAGAAGCGCGGCCGTCGCGGTGACGGTCAGCACGCCGATTGTCCGGCTCAGCGGACGTGAGAGGTTCATCGGATCTTCCTGATTACTCGCCGATGCGTCTCACCCTATGCCGAAAGGAGGCGTGTCAGCCCGACATCTATCGAGACCGTGCGGGAATTAGATCAAGGCAGGGTGCAGGCGTGGTCGCGATTGAACGAGCCGGCGCTTCCGGTGCCGGTGGGGAGGTTGCGGGTGGCGTCTGCGTATGCCTCCCCTGGGTTCGCCCCTTTACCGAAGCCCACGATCGGGAACCCTGCGACGATCGCGAGCGGACTCGTCACGACTGCACCGCAGCCGTCCGCGAACGTCACCACCATCCGGCAGTCGATGATGCCTTGCCCCTTGCACGCTCGGTCGGCGGCTCGAATGGCGTCGGCTTCGGTCGGGTGGTTGACCGAAAACGCGTAGACGTTGCCCCACACGCTGAGGGAAACGGCGCCCCAGTTGACCGGGTCGGCGTCGGCGGGCGGTGCCGCGAGGACGGCAGCGGCGCTCACCGAGAGCGCGGCGGCCGCAAAGGACTTGTTGAACATGTGGCGTGTGCTTCCTCTGCGCGCCGACCAGGGTGCGGCGATCGCATGGAAGATACCGCAGCGCATGGACGCGAGGTCGCCCCAAAAGTCTTGGGGTCACGGCAAAGACCGAGGGCGACTAGATCGGTTTCGGCAGATCCGTCACGAACGCCGCAGTTCGTGAGTGCGTCCACAGTGAGGCCGAACGCCGGATTCAAGGCGGCGGGCAGCGCGTAGAAAGGCTCTGACCAGGGCCAGAGCCTTTCTTTCGCATTGAGCCCCCTGTCAGGATTGAACTGACGACCTTCGCTTTACAAGAGCGGTGCTCTACCACTGAGCTAAGGAGGCGGGTACTTCATCGGCCCCGGAGGGCAGCGACCATCATAGCGGCACGCGGCGGCCGCGTGGCATCGGTAGGAGTGCCACACGGCCGTCACGCTCAGCGAGGCCCCGGCGCAGTATCTGTGTTACTGCTCAGGACTGGGCGCGGGCCGCATCGTCGGCGGCCATCGCGTCACGCAGGCTCTTGGGACGCATATCGGTCCAGTTCTTCTCGACGTATTCGACGCACGCGGCCCGGCTTTCCTCACCGAACACGACACGCCAACCCGCCGGGACCTCCGCGAACGCGGGCCACAGGGAGTGCTGCTCTTCGTCGTTGACCAGAACGAAGAAGCGGCCGTCCTCGTCGTCGAAGGGGTTGGTGCTCATTTCACCTCACTGGATACTGGCGCTGTGTACGGGATCGCTCAGGGGTGCGCACCCCCGGGCGTTGTGTCGACCCTAGCAAGGCAGACGTTACGTGTAGGTGGTTACCTCAGCCTCGGCGGTCAGGCCGCGAAGAAATCGAGGAGGATCTTGTTGACCGCCTCGGGGCGTTCCAGGTAGCCATAGTGCCCGGTGTCCGGAATCTCCTGGTACCTGGCGCCCGGGATGGCCTCGGCAACCTCCCGTGACAGATAAGGCGGAATCATCCTATCATCGGCGAAGCCAATTGCCAGGCAGGGCACCGTGATTGCGCGATAGGCGGCGATCCGGTCGAACTCGTGGTCCATCGCCCGCTGGGCCCGGATTCCGGGGGGCGTGGTCCCGCCGGTGAACTCGAACAGATCCAGCCAATCGCGGGCGGCGTTGGCGTCGGCCATGGTCGCGGGTGACAGATTCATCACCGCGGTCAGGGCCGCCTCGAATTTCGCGGGCAGCTGCACACCGGCGGCGTCGAGGTCCTGCTCACCGGCCGACAGCGTCTTCTGGAACTGGTCGAGCCTGCCGTGGCCCGCCATGAAGACAGCCTTGCGGACCAGGTCGGGACGGGCCAGTGCCAGCTCCTGGGCGACCCGGGCGCCCATCGAGGTGCCCGCGATCAGGGCGGGCCCCTCGTCGAGGAACTCGATCAGCGCCGCGGTGTCGGCCACCAGCTCCTCGATCCGCATGCCATCGGCCGCCTCGAACGACGGCGCGATACCCCGGTTGTCGAAGACGCACACGCGGTATCCGGCCGCGACCAGCGCGGGAACCTGATGCAGATCCCACACCCGGCCCGGCGACCCGGTGCCCATGATCAACACCACCAGCGGACCGCCGCCCTTGACGTCGGTGCCCTTGGTACGGTCGCCCTTGACCTGATAGTTCAGTGCGATGCCGTTCACCGTGGCCAGTGGCATGAAAGAAACCTCTCTGCGGAGTGGACCTGTCCGACGACCACGGTAACGGGACCGCCACGACACTGCACCGGGGTGGGGTGATCGGGTCGGGAGTTCATCGGCCGTGCACAAGCGACCGATAGTATTGACTACTCGCACGCAGAGCGTTTGGAAACCGGGAGGACGAACCACTATGGCCGCGAAGAGCAGCGCCAACGACATCGCCGACGACGAGCTCGAGCCACTGGCCGACGAGACCGCTCGCCAGGCACAGCGCGTCGTCGCGGCATACGCCGAAGACGCTGACGAGTGCCGGATGCTGCTGTCGATGCTCGGCATCGGACCCAGCTGACCCTCCCCTACGACCACAACCTCAAAGCGGGACCCTGCGACGCGCAAAGGATGCGTGAGTGGACCAATGATCGATAAACAGTCCAACGACCGTCCGTCCGATGACAGCGAATCCGTCGCCAGCGGTGCGGGCTCGGGGTTCGTGGTGGTCGCCAACCGGCTGCCGGTAGACCTCGAGCGCCTGCCCGACGGCACGACCCGATGGAAGCGCAGCCCCGGTGGTCTGGTGACCGCGCTGGAGCCGGTCCTGCGCAGCAACAAGGGGGCCTGGGTCGGCTGGGCCGGTGTGCCCGACGTCGAGGTCGAGCCGATCATCGAGGACGGTCTGGAACTGCATCCGGTGCCGCTGACGGCGCAGGAGGTCGAGGACTACTACGAGGGGTTCTCCAACGGCACGCTGTGGCCGCTGTATCACGACGTGATCGTGCGCCCCGTGTACGACCGGGCCTGGTGGGCCGCCTATGTCGAGGTCAACCGCCGGTTCGCGGAGGAGACGGCGAAGGTGGCCGCCGAGGGCGCGACGGTCTGGGTACAGGACTACCAGCTGCAGCTGGTGCCGAAGATGCTGCGGATGCTGCGGCCCGACCTCACCATCGGTTTCTTCCTGCACATCCCGTTCCCCCCGGTCGAGCTGTTCATGCAGATGCCGTGGCGCACCGAGATCGTCGAGGGCCTGCTCGGCGCCGACCTGATCGGCTTCCATCTACCCGGCGGTGCGCAGAACTTCCTCT
Organism: Nocardia sp. NPDC060259; assembly: GCF_042728775.1. NCBI lineage: Bacteria > Bacillati > Actinomycetota > Actinomycetes > Mycobacteriales > Nocardiaceae > Nocardia > Nocardia sp. NPDC060259. The sequence goes on along the minus strand of NZ_JBHXAY010000017.1, from coordinate 35,507 downwards.
ACCTGGCCCGCAGACTGGCCGGTCAGCCCACCTCGCGCGGCACCATCGGCGTGCGGTCCAAGCTGGGTGTGGTGCAGGTCGGCTTCCGCACGGTGCGCGTCGGCGCGTTCCCGATCTCCATCGACTCCGCCGAGCTCGACGAGCATTCCCGGCGCCGTTCGGTGCGCGAGCGGGCCGCCAAGATCCGCGCCGAGCTGGGCAATCCGAAGAACATCTTGCTCGGCGTCGACCGCCTCGACTACACCAAGGGCATCGACATCCGGCTCAACGCGCTGCAGGAACTGCTGGAAGAGGGCCGGATCGACCCGTCCGAGACGGTGATGGTGCAGCTGGCCACCCCGAGCCGCGAACGCGTGCAGAGCTACATCAAGATGCGCGGCGACATCGAACGCCAGGTCGGCCGGATCAACGGCGAGTTCGCCCGCGTCGGCTACCCGGTCGTGCACTATCTGCACCGCCCGATCCCCCGCGACGAGCTGATCGCCTTCTTCGTCGCCGCCGACGCCATGCTGGTGACCCCGCTGCGCGACGGCATGAACCTGGTCGCCAAGGAGTACGTGGCCTGCCACAGCGACCTCAACGGCGCCCTGGTGCTCAGCGAGTTCACCGGCGCGGCCGCCGAGCTGCGCCAGTCCTACCTGTGCAATCCGCACGACCTGGACAGCGTCAAGGACGCCATCGCCGGCGCGCTCGACGACGACCGCGACACCAAGCGCCGCCGGATGCGATCGCTGCGCCGCCAGGTGCTCACCCACGACGTCGAGCGTTGGGCCCGCGCCTTCCTCGACGCGCTCTCCCACAGCAATGTCGCCGGTTCGGCCCTGCTCAGCGAAGACGAGGACGTGTTCGGCGAAACGTCGCGCTGAGCGGCACACAGCGACCTCACAGCATGGGTCCAGCCACTTCCCAGCGAGGTGCGCGACGATGGGACCCATGAGCGGTGTGCCTGATGCACCCGAAGCCAGGGTGCTCGTCGTCGACGACGAACCGATGATCGTCGAACTGCTGGCGGTGAGCCTGCGCTACCAGGGTTTCGAGGTGGCGACGGCCGCCGACGGCGCCGAAGCGCTGGACAAGGCGCGCGTGTTCCGCCCGCAGGCGCTGATCGTCGACGTGATGATGCCGGGGATGGACGGCTTCGGCCTGCTGCGCAGGTTGCGCGCCGACGGCATCGACGCCCCTGTCCTGTTCCTGACCGCCCGTGACGAGGTCGAGGACAAGATCACCGGCCTCACCCTCGGCGCCGACGACTATGTCACCAAGCCGTTCAGCCTCGAGGAAGTGGTGGCCCGGCTGCGGGTGATCCTGCGCCGCGCCGGCCAGACCGCGCCGGAACAGGCGAGCACCCGGCTGCGCTTCGCCGACATCGAACTCGACGACGACACCCACGAGGTGTGGAAGGCGGGCGAGCCGGTTGCCCTGTCCCCCACCGAATTCACGCTGCTGCGCTACTTCATGGTGAACGCGGGCAGCGTGCTCAGCAAACCGCGCATCCTGGATCACGTGTGGCGCTACGACTTCGGCGGCGAGGTCGGGGTGGTGGAGACGTATGTGTCGTATCTGCGCAAGAAGGTCGACACCGGCGAGCAGCGGCTGATCCACACCCTGCGCGGCGTCGGATACGTGATGCGGGAGCCTGCCGCGCGATGAGGCCGCGCGTTCCCAGGTTCTCGGCCGTCCCGCTGCGGGTGACACTGGTGCTGATCCTGGTGGCGATGGCCGGATTCGGCTTGGTCGCTTCGGGTTTCGTCGTCACCAAGGCGATGGAGAGCTCGCTGCAGAATCGCACCGATCAGCAATTGACGGACGCGGCGATCGAATGGGAGCGCCGCGTCGGCCTGCCCGCCCCCGCGCTGCCTGCTCCGGCGCCGGACCGCCAGCCGCCCGGTCGGTACTACCTGCACGCCGAGAGCTCCGACGGAACCCGGGACATCACCCTGGACAACGTCTTCGGCACCGATGCCACCCCCGCGCTGCCCGATCCGCCTGCGCTGCAACCGGTCACGGTCGGCTCGGAAGGTGACTCGGACGAGCAGTGGCGAGTGCTGACGGTGCACGGCAAGCACGCGTCGGCGACGGTCGCCTGGCCGCTCACCGAGAACATCGAGACCGTACGCAATCTCGTCGTGCTGGAGCTGGTGGTCGGCGCGATCATCCTGACGGCGTTGGCGATCGCCGCCTACTTCGTGGTCCGTGGCAGCCTGCGGCCGTTGGGCCGGGTCGAGGCGACCGCCGCGGCCATCGCGGAGGGCGAGCTGCACCACCGAGTCCCGGTGCGCGGCACCGACACCGAGGTCGACCGCCTGTCCCGTTCGCTCAACAGCATGCTCACCCAGATCCAGCAGGCCTTCGCCGCCACCGAGGCCTCCGAGGCGGCGGCGCGCGAATCCGAGGCGCGGATGCGGCGTTTCGTCGCCGACGCCAGTCACGAACTGCGCACCCCGCTCACCACCATCCGCGGCTTCGCCGAGCTGTACCGGCAGGGCGCGACCGGCGATCCGGCGACGTTCATGAACCGCATCGAACACGAGGCGCAGCGGATGGGCCTGCTGGTGGAGGACCTGCTGATGCTGGCCAGGCTCGACGCGCAACGACCCGTCGACCTGCGACCGGTCGACCTGCTCGCCATCGCGGGCGACGCCGTGCACAGCGCACGCGCGGTCGAGGAGGCGGCGGGCGAGCACCGGCCGATCACCCTCGACATCGCCGAGGGCACCGGCACATTGGAGATCTCGGGCGACGAACACCGCCTGCGCCAGATCCTGTCCAACCTGTTGAACAACGCCCGCACCCACACCCCGGACGGCACCTCGATCACGGTCCGGCTGACCCCCGCCGAGGACGAGGTACGGCTCGAGGTCGCCGACACCGGCCCCGGATTGTCCACAGAGGAATCTGCCCGGATCTTCGAACGCTTCTACCGGACCGACACCTCACGCACCCGCAGCAGCGGCGGCACCGGTCTCGGCCTGTCCATCGTGGCCGCCCTGGTCGCCGCGCACAGCGGCACCGTCCGGGTGGAACAGACACCGGGCGGCGGCGCGACCTTCGTGGTGCGCCTGCCGCGCGGTGCACAGCTCAGACCGGAGTGACCTGGGCTACCAGCCAGCGGTCGTCGGACTTGTCCAGCGATACCCGCACCCGGCTACCGGAAGCGGTGCCGTCGGGGGTGTCCTTGCTGGTGGTCAGCTGGTTCAGGTACAGCAGCACGACAGCGTGCTCGGGATCGGCGGACACGACGCCTTCGGCCTGGGTGGTGGCCTTGACCGTGAGCTGCTTCTCCTTGGCGCCCGGCGCGATCGCTTCCTTGATCAGCTTCAGGTAGTCGCTGCGGAAGGACTCGGTCAGGCCATCGGCCGCTTTGGGCAGCTCGGTGTCGACGGTGGCCGGCTCATAGGTGAACATGGCGCTGACCGTGCGACTGGCCGTGCTCATCGCGTCGGCGCGGGCCTGCTCGGTCCGGTCGTGCTGCCAGAGCTGATAGCCGCTCACACCGAGGACGATCGCGGCGATCAGGCCGAGGGCGGCGAGACTGCCGAAGACGATCTTCATACGCTGGCTCATCCGACGAACTCCACTTTCGACACGGTCATTCCGGTATCGCTGTTCGACACGGTGATCCGGAACCGGTACTGCCGCGACTGCGGTTCGGGCGAGCCGTTGTTGCTCACCGTCTGCTTCGCGGCGACCAGCACCTGGGCGGACTCGTTGTCGGCCGAGACGATGCCCGACTCGACCACCTCGCCGGTGGAGACCACGTTCGCCTGCTTGACGATGTCCATGAACGGATCTACGCGACCGTCGAACTCGGTCTTGAAGTCGCCGGAAGCCACAGAGAGAATCCGGTCGATGTCATCCTTGGCGGTCTCGGCGCGGATGGTGGTCAGGTTCAGCACCGCCTGGCGGGCGGTCTCGGTGTACTGCGCGCGCAGGTCTTCGCCCCGGTTCACGGAGTAGGCCGTGAAGGCGGCGAAACCGGCGCCGACGACCAGGGCGAGCACGAGCACGATCGCCGCGGCGAGGGCCAGGACGCGGCCGCCCGAGCGGGGGGCCGCGTCGGTGTCGTCGGCGGACTTCGCCGGATCGACCGGAGACTTGTCCGTGGTCGACGGTGCGGCGTCCGCGAGCCGCACGGTGTCGTCCGTGGACTTCACGGTGGTGACGGCGGACTTCACCGTTGCGTCGGACTTCGCGGCGGCGGTGAGCTTCACCGTCGCGTCCTCGGATTTCACCGTGGCGTCGGCGAGCTTCACCGTCACCTCGACGTTTGATGCGGTGTCGCTCTTACTGATGGTGACCGTTTCGGCCGCCGTCTCGTCGACCGGTGGTCCGGCCGAGCGTGCGGCCCGCCTGCGCGGGCGGCGGTTGTCGTTGTCGTTCATCGTTGCTGCTCCTCCAACATCGCCTGCCAGCTGGCCGGAACAGTGCCCGAGCCATCCGCGGCGATGTCGCCTTGGCGGTACGTGCGTCCGTCAGTGCCCAGATAGCTGCCGGTGGACGGATCATAAGGGCGCGCTGCGGCGGGGGTCACACCGCCCGTCGATGCGCCTGCGGGTGCGGAGGCCGGAGCGACCGGCTGCACCGGGCCGAACGGCGGGTTGTTGCCTTCCGGCACGAACCCGGTCCGGCACAGCTCGGGCGTCGGCGCCCGGCGGCCGGGGAACTCCATGCACGGCGTGTTGCGGATGCCGCGCACCGCGATATTCGAGTCCTGCGGCACCTTGCAGTACAGCCCGGGTGGAGTGTCCACCTGGTCCAGTTCGCTCGGCTGTCGCCACTGGTCCGCGGGCAGGAAGCCGGTGGTGCAGGCGGGCGGGTCGTTGAGGACGGTCATGAAGTCGACCATCACGCCGTACTGGATCGGCCCACGGATGGCGGTCCGCAGCGCCGCGATCAGCGGCGGGAAGACGACCATGAGCTGTTCCAGGCTCGCGTTGTACGTCACGCCGACCTGCCCGAGGCTCACCAGATTGCTGGCGAGCAGCGGCAGGGTGGGGCGAAGAGACTGGAACTGCCCGGTCACCGTCTCCATCGCGGAGGGACTGTTGTTCAACAGGCTCCGCAGCGCCGGATCGTGCTCGCGCAGCTGATCGGTGACCGTAGCCAGATCCGCTGTCCAGGAACGGATGTCGTCGGCGGAACGAGTCTGGGTGTCCAGCAGCGGGCCGATCTGATCGAGCAGCTTCTTGGTCGGCTCGATATCGGTTTCGGCCTGCTGCACCAGCAGTGCCGCCGAGTCGATGAACCGCTGGAGATCGGGCCCGGCGCCGTTGAACGCGTGGAAGGCCTCGTCGATCACCTGCTTCAGGCGGGTGTCGGCGACGGTGGCGAGCAGCTTGTCGGCCTGGTCGAGCATCGTGCCGACATCCTGGGGCAGGTGGGTGCGCTGCTCCGGGATCACCGAGCCGTCGCGCAGATGTTTGTCGGACGGTTGCTCGGTGGGCACCAGGTCGACGTACTGCTCGCCGATGGCCGAGACACTGCGCACCCACGCGCTCGAATCGGCGGGCACCTTGTAGTCGCTGTCGATCGACAGATCCGCTTCGACCCCGCCCGTCGTCAGGCGCACCGCCTCGACCTTGCCGATGTTCTGCCCGCGATAGGAGACATTGGCGGTGGGATAGAGCCCACCGGTGGCGGCCAGCTGCACGGTCACCGCGTACCGGCCGATCCCGAACATCGCGGGCACCTGCAGGTAGCTGCCGCTCATCACGACGAGACCGACCACCGTGAGCACCGCGAAGATCGCGAGCTGGATTCGGACGAACCGGGTGAGTTTCATCGACCCGCCCCTTCCTGGCCGGGCAGCGGCGCGGTGATACCGGGGATGGCGGGCAGGCCGGGGATGGACGGTAGCCCTGGAATGGTTGGCATGGCTCCGGGGGCGGGTGGGGCCGCGAACGGCGCGGTGGCCGGGTCAGCGGCGTCGGTGGCGGTCGACGGCGCGAACGAGCCGACGACACCCTCGACACCACCGAAGCGACCGCCGAGCGGGGTACCGGTGAGCCAGTTGCTGTCGAGACGGCTGGCGGTCAGGTCCAACGTGATGAACAAGTTCATGTAGTCGCCCATGATCGCGTTGTCGATGTTCTTGATCGGGAACGGGAAGGTCGGCAGGATGCCCAGCGCCTGGATCAGGTTGTTTCCGGTGTCGGCCAGTGTCTTCAGCACGGGACCGAGACTGCGCAGATTGGCGACCAGATCGTCGCCGCTGGTCTTGATGAGGCGTTCGCTGACGTCACCGAGCTCACCGAGCGCGGTGATCGCCGTGGTGATGTTCGCCGACCGGTCGGCCAGCGCGGTGAGCGCGGGATGGATCTGTTCGATCGCCTCGGCGATCACGTCACGCTGACCGGCCAGTTTCACCGCGAGCTGATCCAGGCCCTCCATCGCGGCGATGATGCTGCCGGTCTGTCGCTCCAAGCCGGTGGTCAGCTCGTTGAGCTGCGGCAGCAGGTCGGCGATCTCGTCCTCGCGGCCGTTCACCATCGCGTTCAGTTCGGTGGTGATGGTCTCGAGCTGCGCGATCCCGCCGCCGTTGAGCACCACCGACAGCGAGGACAGCACCTGCTCGGTGGTCGGGTAGGCGCCCGCGCGCTCGAGCGGGATGACATCGCCGCCGCGCAACTGCCCTTCCGGCGCGACCGTGGTCGGCGGGGACAACTCGACGTGGTTGCTGCCGAGCAGACTGGTCTGGCCGATCTTGGCGATCGCGTTGGCGGGCAGATGGACTTCGGGGTTGAGCGACACCGTCACCAGCGCGTGCCAGCCCTCGACCTCGATCCCGGTGACGTTGCCGACCTCGACATCGTCCACCCGCACCGGTGAATTGCGGGTCAGGGTGGTGACATTGGGCATCTGGATCCGCACGGTGTACGAGCCGGGCCCGCGCCCCTCGGAGCCGGGCATGGGCAGGGAGTTGAGCCCGTCCCATTGACAGCCGGTGGTGCCGAGCGCGACGGCGACGCCGACGGCCAGCCCGGCGAGTGTGCGTTGCCGCCTCATCGCTGTCCTCCTGGAACGGCAAGCCCGGCAAGACCTTCGGGCACGGTGATCGGAGCAGCGGCCGGGGCCTGGTTCGGCTGGCCCGCGCCGGCCAGACTCGGGTCGCTGTACACCAGCTGCTCGGGGAAGGCTGTCACGCCGCTGGCCGGGTTGGTCATGATCGGCACGTAATTCATTGCCAGCGAACTGATCACCGGGGCAAGGAACTCCGCGCACAGATCCGCGGACCTGTCCGAGTTGTTGAGCTCGAGCGCCCGGATCGAACCACACATGAAGCTGAGTGGATTGGCCGAGTTGTTCAGCGCCACCGCGCCGGTGAGCGAACCCTGAGCCGGCTTGTAGAGCTGGTAGAAGTTCACCATCGCGGTCGGGCCGGAGTGCAGCACCTGTTCGAGCTGGGGCCGCTTGTCGACCAGCGTCTGGGTCACATCGGCGAGGCGCTCGACGCCCTCGGTGAGCTCACCCCCGGTGCCGTCGAGGAACCGCTTCACATCGGCCAGCGCCACATCGAGACTGTCCAATCCGGCGCCGAGTTCTTCCGACGCGCCGGCCAGGACCGAGGACACCGAGGCCAGCCGACCGCTGAACTGCACGATCTGCTCATTGCTCGCCGAGAGCACCTCGACGAACTTCTGCAAGTTGCGGATGGTGCCGAACAGGTCGGTTCGCCCGTCGGACAGGGTGGTCAGCGTCGCGGACAGTTCGCGCAGGGTGTCACGGAACTTCTGTCCGTTGCCGTCGAGGTTCTCGGCCGCCGTGTCGACGAAGCGGCCGAAGGAGCCCTGCTTGTCGTCACCGACCGGACCGAGCGCCGTGGACAGTTTGGTCAATTCGGCCTTGATCTCGTCCCACTCCACCGGAACCGCGGTGCGCTCGAGCGGAATCTGCGCGCCGTCGGCCAGTTTCGGGCCGCCACTGTAGGCGGGCGCGATCTGCACGAAGCGGGCCGACACCAGCGACGGCGCGATGATCACGGCGCGCGCGTCCGCGGGCAGATCGACGCTGCTGTCGATGCTCATCTGCACGCGCACCTGGCCCTTGCCCGGTTCGATCGAGTCGATGCTGCCGACGGTGACGCCGAGCACCCGCACCTCATCGCCTTTGTACAGGCCGGTGGTGGAGGTGAACGCGGCGGTCACCGTGTTCTTTCCGCCACCGGTGACGAGGTAGACGCCGACCGCGACCAGCGCCGCGATCACTACCACCGCCACCGCGATCGTCCAGCGCGGCAACCCGCGCACCTGCTGGGTCAAGCTCATCGCGGGGGATCCTCCTCAGCAGGAGCGATGTACGGCGTCCTCGGGTTGGTGAAGATGTCGATCAGGTCCTGTGGCACTTGCTCCGGCCAGACCAGCGCGTCGACGAGCGGGCGCAGTTCGGTACTGGAAGCGTTCACCACGTAGGCGTTGAACCAGGGCCCGTTGCCGACCTGCTCACCGAGCGCGGCGGCGTATGGGCCGAGGCCGTCGAGGGCTTCGTTGAGGTTCTGTTCGTTGCGCTGGAGCAGCGCGAGTACCGAATTCAGGCGGTCCAGCGTCGGCCGCATCTGCGGCTCGTTGTCGGCGACCAGGCCCGAGAGCTGCCTGGCCACGTCATCGATGTAGACGACGAGCTGATTGATCGCCGCCCGGCGCCGGTCGAGCTCGCCGAGCAGCTCGTTGCCGTCGATGAGCAGGGTATTGAGCTGGGTGCTGCGATCGGCCAGGATCTTGGTGACATTCTGCGCCCGGGCCAGCAGGTCGGTCAGCGCCTGGTCGCGCACATTGATGCTGCGCGACAGGGCGGTGACGCCGTCGAGCGCGTTGCGCAGCGGGCCCGGCGTGTCGGCGAAGGCCGCCGACAGGGTGTCGAGAGTCTGGTCGACCTGATCCAGATCGAGATCGCGCACGGTCCCACCGAGATCGCTCAGCGCTTCGTTGAGCGAGTAGGGCGAGGTGGTGCGCTCGACCGGGATGGTGTCGCCGGTGCCGATCGCGCCGGGGCCGGTCGGCACCACGTCCAGCGATTTGCGGCCGAGCACCGTATTGGTCTTGATCGCGGCGGTGGTCTTCTCACCCAGCACGATCGACTCGTCGAGGTCGAACTTCACCAGCACCTTGTCGCCGTCGAGGCTGACCTGCCGCACCTCGCCGGAACGCACACCGGCCACATGAACCGGGTCGCCCGGCACCAGACCGCCCGCATCGAGGAAGTTCGCGGTGAACGTCGCTCCCGAGCGGATGAAGGGCAGCTCGGTGAATTGCAGCGTCGCGAGCGAGATCGTCACCGCCAGAACCACACCGACGATGCCGATCGTCGCCGCCGACGATTTGTTCTCATTCATTGGGCGTGCACCTTCCGGTCGCCTGCAGACCCGGCGCGTGAACTTCCATCGGCTGGCCGTTGGGGCCGCTGACCAGGAAGTTGGTACCGCAGATATACAGCTGCAGGAAGGAACCGTAGGCACCGATCCGGATGAGCTTCTTGTAGGTATCCGGCAGCTTTCCGAGCACCCAGTCGATGTGGTCGGAACCCTCGTCCAGGTTCGTGGCGAGCCTGCCGGTCTGTTCGATGGTGTTGCGCAGATCGGGACGGGCCTGCACCAGCAGGTCGTTGAGTTCCTGCGTCGCGCCCGCGATCCGCGGCAACGCGTTGCCGATCGGGTCGCGCTGGGCGGACAGGTCGCTGACCAGGCGCTGCAGTTCTTCGATGGTGGTGGCGAACTGATCGCCGCGATCGTCGATGGTGGCGAGCACGGTGTTCAGGTTGTCGATCACGCTGCCGATCAGCGCGTCCCGGTCCGCCAGGGTCTTGGCGAAGCTCCCGCCGCTGTTCAGCAGCGAGACCAGGGTGCCGCCCTGTCCCTGGAAGATCTGCAGCAGCGCCGCGGTGAGGTCGTTGACCTGTTCCGGGTCGAGCCCACGCAGCAGCGGCTTGAATCCACCGAGCAGCAGATCCAGATCCAGGGCGGGCGAGGTCTGCTCACGGCTGATGGTGTCACCATCGGAGAGCCGCCGAGCCGAACCCGGCCCCTCCAGCAGTTCCATGTAGCGGTCGCCGACCAGGTTCTCGTACTTGATCGCCGCCCGGGTACTCGCCAGCACCGCGTACTTGCTGTCGACATCGAACTCGACGTGGGCGAGGTCGTCGTCGCCGACCTTCACCGAGGTCACCGAACCCACCGGCACACCGGCGATGCGCACCTTGGCGCCGGGCAGCATGCCCGAGGAGCTGGTGAACACCGCGCGATAGCCGTTCTCGCTGGAGAACCGCGCCTGACTCAAGACGATCGCCAGGCCGGCGAACACCAGCGTCATCACCACGGTGAAGATCGCCAGTTTGATCGTCGTCCCCGTGTTCCTCACCGCGTCACTCCCGGCAATCCGTCCAGCAGCAGCTGGAATACCTTTGGCACACCGTGGAATTCGTGCTGGGTGTTCGGCGTGTACACCGTGCCCTCGCTGGTATCGGTCACCAGATAGTCCGAATGGCTGTTCGGGACCCGGTCCACCACACCCTCGCAGCGCGGGCCGCCGGTGGCGTTCACCTTGGGCAGGTCGTTCGGGTAGGTGTAGGGCTGCGCGCCGAGCATGAAGCTGGCGTTCATGCCGACACCCGGCAGCCGTCCGCCCATCATCTCCTCGGCGATCGGCATCAGCGGGCCGATGCCGTCGATGATGCAGCTCAGCGCCGGCGCGTACTCGAACAGCAGGGCGGTCGTCGGCCGTAGCAGATCGAGCGCTGTCACCAGATCGTGTTCGTTCTCGCGCAGTACCGATCCGACCGTGTCGGACAGCCCGATCACGTTGACCAGCACGTTGTCGAGCTGGCCCTGCATCTCGGCGATGGTCTGCGAGGTGACCGTCGCGTTGTCGACGGTGCGCAACAGCGGGTCGGTGACCTCGGCGTAGAGGCCGGTCACCGCGGCGGTCTTGTCCAGATCCGACTGCAGGGTCGGCAGGTACGGATTGAGTTCGCGCAGATAGCGATCCGAGCGCACCAGCAGATCTCCCAGCTTGTCGCCGCGACCCTCCAGGGCCGTGCCCAACGCGGTCAGTGTCGCGTTGAGTTTCTCCGGCTCCACCTGGGCGAGCACGTCGGACAGGTGCTGGAACAGGGTGTTGAACTCGACGGTCACCGAGCTCGCCGCCACGGTGCTGCCCGGGGACAGCGAGGCCGAGGCCGGTTGGTCGGGGACGATGAAGTTGACGTACTTGGCGCCGAACACCGTGGTCGAGCGGATGTCGACACCCGCGTTGGCGGGCACCAGCTTCAGCTGGTCGGGGTCGACTTCCAACCGCAACTGGGCGCCGTCGTTCCGCAGCTCGATGTCGGCGACCCGGCCGATCTCGACGCCGCGCACCTTCACCTTGGCGTCGGGGTCGAGCACCAGGCCCGTACGCGGCGTATCGACCAGCACCACAGCGGTATTGGTGAACGCGCCTTGGAACAGCGCGAGCGCGAGAGACGCACCCGCGACGAGCAGGCCGACCAGCGCGAGCGCGGCGAGCTTACGCCCGAGCCCGCCCTGCAGTGCGGCAACGAACCGTGAGGTATCCATCGCGCTATCCCGAGAGGTGGAAGTTGCCGGAGGTGCCGTAGATGGCCAGCGAGATCAGCAGCGTCACAGTGACGACCGCGACCAGCGAGGCCCGCACCGCATTGCCTACCGCGACACCGACACCCACCGGACCGCCGGCGGCGGTGAAACCGAAGTAGGTGTGGATCAGCATGACGGCCAGTGCCATGACGATCGCCTGCGCGAACGACCACAGGATGTCGCTCGGAATGAGGAACGTCGAGAAGTAGTGGTCGTAGACGCCGGCCGACTGGCCGTAGATCACCACCGTCGCGAAGCGGCTGGCGAGGAAGGAGGCGATCACCGCGAGCGCGTAGAGCGGGATGATCGCGATCAAGCCCGCCAGCACCCGGGTACCGACGAGGAACGGCACCGGCCTGATCGCCATCGATTCCAGCGCGTCGATCTCCTCGGCCACCCGCATCGCGCCCAGCTGGGCGGTCGCGCCCGCGCCGATGGTGGCGGCCAGACCGATGCCGGAGATGACCGGCGCGGCGATGCGGACATTGATGAAGGCGGCGAAGAAGCCGGTCAGCGCCTCGACACCGATATTGCCGAGCGAGCTGTAGCCCTGGACCGCGATGGTGCCACCCGCCATCAGGGTCAGGAAGCCGACGATCACGACGGTGCCGCCGATCACCGCCAGTGCGCCACTGCCCATGCTGATCTCGGCGATGAGCCGGATGGTCTCGGTGCGGTAATGCACCAGCGCGCGTGGCACCGAGGCGAGCGCCTGGACGAAGAAGATCGCCTTGTCGCCGAGGGAATCCAGCGATTTCGACACCCGGTCGAAACGGCGGACCGTGCGCGGGAACTTACTGCGAACTACGAATGCCATTTCGGTCACCGCACCGTGAATTTCAGGCCGATCGCGGTGACAACCACATTCACCACGAAAAGCGCCATGAAGGCGAATACCACTGTTTGGTTCACCGCGTCGCCGACACTCTTGGGTCCGCCTTTCACCTGCAGACCGAGATAGCAGGCGACCATTCCGGCGATCAACCCGAACAGACCGGCCTTGACCTCGGAGATGATCAGCTCGGGCAGATTCGTCAGCAGCGGAATGCCGTTGACGAACGCGCCCGGATTCACGCCCTGCAAGAACACCGAGAAAGCGAAACCACCGACGATACCGACCGTGCACACCAGGCTGTTGAGCATCAGCGCCACGAACATCGAGGCGAACACGCGCGGCACGACCAGCCGGCTGATCGGGTCGATGCCCAGCACCATCATCGCGTCGATCTCTTCGCGAATCGTGCGGGCGCCCAGGTCCGCGCAGATCGCGGTGGCGCCGGCGCCTGCCACGATCAGCACCGTGACGATCGGCCCGACCTGCGTGACGGCACCGAACGCGGCGGCCGCACCGCTGAGGTCGGCGGCGCCGATCTCGCGCAACAGGATGTTGAGGGTGAAGACCACCAGCACCGTGAACGGAATCGCCACCAACAGCGTCGGCACGATCGAGACGCGAGCGACGAACCATGACTGGTCGATGAACTCACGCCATTGAAACGGTCGACGGACGGTAGCTTTCGCCACGTCCGCGCCGAGTTCGAAGAATCCGCCGACTGCCCGCAACGGGACAGCAAGGAGGTCGTTCACGCGAATTCCTCCTTCTTGGACGGGCGGACCGATCGACCCGCGTACCCGTACTTCACCGCCACCCCGATCTGAAGACTGCCCAAAGACTAGAACATGTTCCTGTTGATGTCTGCCGTTTGGGGAGACTATTACCAGGACTTTTTCACGAAATGTGCCGTCAAAACTGAAACGAAAACTGACCGGATGCCTTTTACCTCCTGTGAGGCGCCACACACCCCGACGCTCATGTCTACCAACACCTGGACCTGTGATCAACACAACTCGGCAGACATGCGCGTCGTGGCGCGCGGCGAGCCAACCTCCGGCAAATCGGCGGCAGGAAGAGTCAGCCCAGATCGCGTAGCGAACGGGCCGAGAACATGTGGTCGGCGGGCCGCTCGGCAAAGTAGCCGTGCAGCGTCGAGGCGAGGTCGGCCTCGGACCATTCGGCGCCAGCGGCGTCGAAGCGAGCCTCCACCTCGGGAGCCGCCATGAGGGCGACCATCGGGCCGTAGACGACGAAGACCTGACCGTTCACCGCGTCGGCGGCGGGCGAGGCGAGGTAGGCGACGAGCTTGGCCACGTGCTCGGGTGCGAGCGGGTCGACCGAACCCTCGGGCGCCTCGGAGAACACAGCCTCGGTCATCGCGGTCCTGGCCCGGGGGCAGATCGCGTTGGACCGCACGCCGAAGCGGGACAGGCCACGCGCGGCCGACAGCGTCAGCGCGGTGATACCCGCCTTCGCGGCGCCGTAGTTCGCCTGACCTTCCGGCCCGAGCAGCCCGGCCTCCGAGGAGGTGTTGACCAGCCGGCCGTAGACCGGCGCACCCGCGGCCTTGGACGCCGCGCGCCAGTAGGCGCCGGCATTGCGCGAGAGCAGGAAGTGCCCGCGCAGGTGCACGGCGATCACCGCGTCGAAGTCCTCGTCGGACATGTTGAACAGCATGCGGTCGCGGGTGATGCCCGCGTTGTTGACGACGATGTCGAGGCCGCCGAGGGATTCCTGGGCGGTCGCGATGAGCGCGTCGGCCGTCGCGCGCTCGGCGATGCTGCCGCCGACGAACTCGGCCTTACCGCCGAGCTCGCGAATCGCGGCGATGGTCTCGGCGGCGGCATCCTCGGTGAGGTCGTTGACCACGACCGCGGCGCCCGCGCCTGCCAGCGCGAGGGCTTCGGCCCGGCCGAGCCCGGCCCCGGCGCCGGTGACGATAGCGACCCGGCCGTCCAGTGAAGTCTGCATCACACTCATCGGGCCGACTTTAGAACGTGTTTCACTATCCGACAAGAGGCGATCACGCCAACCGCAGCGCGGCCTTGGGGCACTGCGCCACCGCTTCCTCGACGTCGGCGACGCGATCGTCGGCCACATCGCCCTCGAGGACGTGCAGCTGATCGTCGTCATCGAGTTCAAACATGTCAGGGGCGATTCCTACGCACACGCCGTTCGCTTCACACCGGTCGAAATCGACGATGATCTTCATGAGAACTTCCTTCCACGCGGTCTCCGCGACACTAACCCAGACAGTACGCCCGCGAAGCGGGAACAGCTGTCGATTCACTGTCAATACTGGAACATGTTCCAGTTGGTATGCAATGATCGGTTTCGGCGGGGCCCATCCCCTGCGCCCCGCCGCGTCCGTTTTCGCAGCAGAGACCGAGGTAGGGACCCATGCGCGTCGCGTATACGCCGCAGCAGGAAGAATTGCGCGCCGAGCTGCGCGAATATTTCGCCCGGTTGATGACGCCGGAACGACGTGCCGCGCTGAGCCTGCAGACCGGCGAGTACGGCGAGGGCAATGTCTACCGCGAGGTCGTGCGCCAGATGGGCCGCGACGGCTGGCTGACGCTGAGCTGGCCGAAGGAGTACGGCGGCCAGGACCGCACGACGATGGATCAGCTGATCTTCGTCGAGGAGGCCGCGATCGCGGGCGCGCCCGTCCCGTTCCTCACGCTCAACTCGGTCGCGCCGACGATCATGCAGTACGGCACCGAGGAGCAGAAGAAATTCTTCCTGCCCAAGATCGCCTCCGGTGAGCTGCACTTCGCCATCGGCTACTCCGAGCCGGGCGCGGGCACCGACCTGGCCTCGCTGCGCACCGCCGCGGTGCGCGACGGCGACGACTTCGTCATCAACGGCCAGAAGATGTGGACCAGCCTCATCGCCTACGCCGACTACATCTGGCTGGCGGTGCGCACCGATCCGACGGCCAAGAAGCACAAGGGCATCACGATGTTCATCGTGCCCACCGACGTCGAAGGGTTCTCCTGGACGCCGGTGCACACGATGGCCGGGCCCGACACCAGCGCCACCTACTACCAGGACGTGCGGGTTCCCGCGTCGTCGATGGTCGGGCCGGAGAACGGCGGCTGGTCGCTGATCACCAACCAGCTCAACCACGAGCGCGTCGCGCTGACCTCGGCCGGGCCGCTCTCGCTCGCGGTCAACCAGACGGTGCAGTGGGCGCGCGAGACCACCGGTCCCGACGGCAAGCGGGTGATCGACCAGGAGTGGGTGCGCCTGAACCTGGCTCGCGTCTACGCGAAGGTCGAATACCTCAAGCTGCTGAACTGGGAGATCGCCAGCCGTGCCGACCAGGGTGGCGAGGCGGCGCCGAAGCCGTGGGACGCCTCCGCGTGCAAGGTCTACGGCACCGAGCTGGCCACCGAGGCCTACCGCCTGCTGATGGAGGTCGTCGGCTCACATGGTTACCTGCGCCAGGACTCCCCCGGCGCGGTCATGCTCGGCAGGCTCGAGCGGATGCACCGCGCCGCGCTGATCCTCACCTTCGGCGGCGGCACCAACGAGGTGCAGCGCGACATCATCGCCATGACCGCCTTGCGCCAGCCCGCTTCCGCCCGCTGATCCCGAAAGCCGGTATCCCCTCATGGATTTCACACCCACCGAAGCCCAGACCGATCTCGCCCGGCTGACCGGCGAGATCTGCGCCAAGCTCGTCACCGCCGACCGCCTGCGCGAACTCGACACCGCGGGCCGCTACGACGAGCAGCTGTGGAAGTCGCTCGCCGAGACCGGCGTGCTCGCCGCCGCGCTACCGGAAGCCTTGGGCGGCAGCGATTTCGGCATGCTCGAGCAGACCGCCATCCTGCGTGAACTCGGTCGCGTTGTCGCCGCGGTGCCCTATCTGTGGTCGATCGTCGTCGGCGCCGGTGCGCTGGCGAAATTCGGCGATGCCGACCAGCAGCAGCTGGCCGCGCGGGCGGGCGCGGGCGAGATCGTGCTGACCGCCGCGCTCGCCGAGGAACTGCGCGCCACCACCGCCGCGCCGGGCATCGTCGCCGAGCCAGCCGGTGCGGCCTGGACGCTGACCGGCACCGCGACCACCGTCGCCTACGCCGATCGCGCCGAGCGAATCCTGGTGCCCGCCATCACCTCCCATGGTGTCGGCGTCTTCGTGGTCGACCCGGACCACGCTTCGGTCACCCGCACCGCCCAGCAGGTCGTCGACCTGAGCCCCGAGTTCGTCGTCGAACTCGCAGGCACCCCCGCCGCACTGCTCGGCACCGTCGAATCCGGCGCCGACATCCTCACGTGGCTGCGCGAACACGCCTGGCTCGGCCTCTCCGCGCTCCAGCTCGGCACCCTGGAACGCGCACTCGAGCTGACCGCCGAGCACACCCGCACCCGCGAACAGTTCGGCAAGCCGATCGGCTCCTTCCAGTCCGTCGCGCAGCGCCTGTCCGACGCCTACATCGACATCGGCGGCCTGCGCCTGACGGTCACCCAGGCCGCCTGGCGCCTGTCCGAGAACCTCCCCGCCGCGGAGTCCATCCACATCGCCAAGTTCTGGGCTGCCGACGCGGGCCACAAGGTCGCCCACACCGTCGTCCACGTCCACGGCGGCCTCGGCATCGACCGCGACCACATCGTCCACAACTACTTCACCGCCGCCAAACACCACGAATTCGCCCTCGGCGCCGCGACACCCCACCTCCTCGCCCTCGGCGCCGAACTGGCGTCGAAGGAGTAACCTTGCGAGAGCCAAGTACGGCAAGGTAACTTGTAGCCATGCAGCCGGAGCCCGGTGATCGCGTCAAGTGCCTACAAGCACGGCATCGACTCCGGCGACATGGTGCACGCTTTCAACAATGCGGTCGCCGCGTTCGATCTCGATGACGGTTTCATCATGCTCATCGGACCGGCAATGGACGCGACGATGCTGGAAGTCGGCTACGTGACCAGTACCGACTCCCACGTCATCATCCACGCTATGGAAGCCCGGCCGAAGTTTCTGAGGTGATGAACATGCCGCGTACAACCAAAGACATCCTCGCCCACGCCGACGACCTGGCGAGGCGATTCGAAAACTACGAGCCGCGGGCAGAAGACGAGCGCGACCCCGCCGCGCTCGCTGCCCTGCGAGCGGCTGTGGTCGCAAGGGCCGAAGCGGAACGTCAGGTCATCGACGGCGTCGCCGCCGCACGAGAGCGTGGCGTGCCATGGTCGACCATCGGCGCCGAAGTCGGCACTTCGGGCGAAGCCGCTCGCCAGAAGTACGGCCCGCTCCTCGCCTCATAACCCAATCGGTCTGCAGCCACACCTACTCGGCGAGCCGATTCAACAGATCTCGATGGCGCGTTGCGAAGTCTTCCGACAGCGCGCCCACCTGACCGTCCGCCCGCACGGCGTCAGTCTCTTCCAGCACGGGCTCAGCCGAACGTGCACCTTCCGCTAGCCGACGATTCAGCTCGCCACTCGCATGGAGCACGTGCGCTGACGCCTCGTCGAACCGGCGCTCACTATCCGCAGCTTCCCTCGGCTGGTCCACATCCTCACAGCACGCACGGCCTGTCAACCGGAGTCGAAGTCAGGTAGCGCTGGAGGGTGGGGGCGATGTCGGTGACTATTTGCGACGGCGTCAGGTCGACTACCGGGGGGATGCGCAGGACGTAGCGACATAGGGCCAGGCCGAGGAGTTGGGTGACGATCAGGGCGGCGCGGCGGGGGGCGTCGGCGGGGGTGCCGAAGCGGAGGACGGCGGGGAGGACCTGCTGGGCGAAGACCTCGCGGAAGCGGGCGGCCACCACGTCGTCGGTGATCGAGGAGCGCAACAGGATCAGCAGGACGGTGTTGTCGTTCTCCTCCCAGATGGTGAGGAAGCGGCGAATCACCAACTCACCCATGGTGTCCGGGTCCGCGGCGCCGAGGTCGGGAAGGTCCAGGTCGATCTGGGCGGCGGCGGCGAAGAGACCGTCCTTGGAGCCGAAGTAGCGCATGACCATCGACGGGTCTATCGCGGCGTCGGCGGCGATGGCGCGGATGGTGGCCTTGGCGTAGCCGTCGGTGGCGAAGCGGGCGCGCGCGGCGGCGAGGATGGCGGCGCGGGTGGCGTCCGAGCGGCGGGCCGGGGTCTCCTGGTCGGCGGAAGTCATGCCAACAAGTGTAGGCCAACAACTGTTGACTTTCATCTACGGCCGGGTTTACCGTTATGCCTACAAGCGTTGGCACACAAGCGTTGACCAGGAGTCGCAATGACCGCCACCTCCCTGCCCGAAGCCACTTCCGTCGTCATCGTCGGCGCGGGCCCCGCCGGTCTCACCGCCGCGATCGTGCTCGCCGAAGCGGGCGTCGACCATGTCCTCATCGATCGGCTGAGCGAGGGCGCCAACACTTCTCGCGCCGCGGTCGTGCACGCCAGGACCCTGGAGGTTCTCGACGAACTCGGCATCGCGAAGGAACTCCTCCCGCGGGGTATCCAGGTCCCCACCTTCAAGGTGCACGACGGCCCGAAAACGTTGGCCACCGTCGAATTCGGTGACCTGCCGACCGCCTACCCCTACACGCTGATGATCCCCCAGGATGTCACCGAGCAGGTCCTGCTCGACCGGCTGCACGAGCTGGGCGGCACCGTCCACCGGCCGATCATCGTCGAGCGGGTCGGTGACGAGAACGGCCGTGTCACCGTCGAATACACCACCGCCGACAACACCGCGGGCGCCATCACCGCCGACTACGTGATCGGCGCCGACGGCATGCACAGCGTGGTGCGCGAACAGGCGGGCATCGGCTTCACCGGCGACACCTACCCCGCGTCGTTCATCCTGGCCGATGTGCGGATGAGCTGGCCGACGCCGCGAACCGAAGTCTCGCTGCATCTTTCACCGGAGGGCGTCACCGTCGTCGCGCCGCTGCCCGATCCGGAGCAGGAGCGGTATCGTGTCGTCGCCACCGTGGACGAGGCACCGGAGCACCCCACCCGCGACGACATCCAGACCCTCCTCGACGCCCGCGGACCGGCGGGCGAGGTCCACGTCGACGAGGTGCTGTGGAGCTCACGCTTCCGCGTACACCACCGCGTCGCCGACCACTACCGCGCGGGCCGCATCCTGCTCGCGGGCGACGCCGCGCACGTCCACAGCCCGGCGGGCGGGCAGGGCATGAACACCGGCATCCAGGACGCCGCGATGCTCGCCGGGCTGCTGGCGAAAGTGGCTGCCGGCGCTCCGGATTCGCTGCTGGACGAGTACGAGACCGTACGCAGGCCGGTCGCTCTCGACGTCGTCGCCTTCACCGACCGGATGACCCGCATGGCCACCCTCCAGTCGGCCCCGGCCCGCACCCTGCGCAATACCGCGATGCGGCTACTCACCGGCATCCCCGCGGTCCGCGGCAAACTGGCCTACCAGCTCGCCGAACTCGGCAACCACTGAAAGAAATGGGCCCTCCCGGCGACATTGCCGGAAGGGCCCATTGCTGTTCGAACCCGCTACGCGGAGCCCGCCTCGGCGTGCTCGTCGGCAGGCCGCTCCTCGGTCTGCGACTTGGCCCACCGGTAGTCCGGCTTGCCCGCGGGCGAGCGCTTGATCTCGTCGACGAACCACAGGCTGCGCGGCTGCTTGTACGACGCGATCTCCTGCGCCAGCACCGGCTTCAGGTCGGCCAGACTCGGCCGCTTGCCCTCGCGACACTGCACCACCGCGACCACCCGCTGGCCCCAGCGCGCGTCCTCGACGCCGACGACCAGCGCGTCGAAGATGTCCGGATGCGCCTTGAGCGCGCCCTCGACCTCTTCGGGGTAGATCTTCTCGCCACCACTGTTGATGCTCACCGAACCACGGCCGAGCATGGTGACGGTGCCGTCCTCCTCGACGCGCGCGAAGTCGCCGGGGATGGCGTAGCGAACCCCGTTGAACTCCTTGAACGTCGCGGCCGACTTGACCTCGTCCTTGTAGTAGCCGAGCGGAATGTGCCCGCTGCGCGCCAGCAGCCCGACGACGCCGGAACCCGGCTCGACCGGATTGCCCTCCTCGTCGAGCACCTGGGTGGCCGCGTCGATCTTCACCCGCGGGCCACCGGTGTGGGTCTGGCCCTTGGCGATCGTCGCCAGGCCACCGAAGCCGGTTTCCGAGGAACCGATGGAGTCGGTGAGCAGACGGTTCGGCAGCAGCTCGAGGAACTTGTCCTTGAGCGGCGGCGAGAAGAGCGCCGCGCTGCTGGCGAGCACGTACAGCGACGAGAGGTCATAGGGCTCACCGGTTTCCGGGTTCCCCTCCTCCAGCGCGTCGAGCATCGGCCGCGCCATCGCGTCACCGGTGATGAAGATCAGGTTGATCTTGTGCTTGTCGACGGCCTGCCAGACGCCGTGCCCGCTGAACTCGGGGATCATCACGGCCTTGCCGCCGCCGAACAGGCTGTGGAAGGTGGCCCACTGCGCGCCGCCGTGGATCATCGGCGGGATCGGGAAGCGCACCATCTGCGGGTTGGCCGCGCCGATCTTGGCCAGCTCCCACTCGTCCTTGGTGTACTCGCCGGTGATGAAGTTGATGCCGGCGCCGAGCACCCGCCACACGTCCTCGTGCCGCCACATCACGCCCTTGGGCAGGCCGGTGGTGCCGCCGGTGTAGAGCATGTAGATGTCGTCGGGCGAACGCTCACCGAAGTCGCGCTCGCCGGAGGACGCGGCCAGCGCCGCTTCATACTCCACCGTGCCAGGCGAGGTCGGGGTGTCCGTGCCGTCCTCGACGACGAGCACCGTCTTCAGACCGGGCACCTTCGAGCGGACCGCCTCGACCTTGTCGGAGTAGCGACGCTCATGGATCAGCGCGACCATGTCCGAGTTGTCGAAGATGTGCAGTAACTCGTTCTCGACGTAGCGGTAGTTGACGTTGATCATCACCGCCCGCGCCTTGAAGATCGCCACCATCGCTTCGACGGCTTCGACGGTGTTGCGGGAGTAGATTCCGACTTTGTCGCCGGGTTTCACACCCTGTTCCAGCAGGTAGTGGGCCAGTTTGTTGGCCCGCTCCTCCAGTTCGGCGTAGGTCGACTCGCGATGTTCGCCGACCAGCACGATCCGGTCGGGCATCAGGTCGACGGCGTGTTCGACGAGATCGGCTATGTTGTAGCTCACAGGAACAAAAATAGAACGTGTTACTGTTTCTGACAAGGTCGAACGTCAGGAGATATCCAAAATGTCGCATTGTCTGGTCGAGAAGCGCGATCACGTCCTCATCGTCACGATGAACCGGCCGGAGGCGCGCAACGCCCTGTCGGGCGAGATGATGGCGATCATGCGCGATGCCTGGGACCAGGTGGACAGCGATCCCGATATCCGCGTCGCGATCCTCACCGGCGCGGGCGGGGCCTTCTGCGCGGGGATGGACCTGAAGGCGATGAGCTCGCAGCATCCGGGGGACACCGCCTCCGCGGGCAGCTGGGACCCGGCCTACCTCCCCGCGCTGCTGAAGGGGCGGCGACTGGCCAAGCCGCTGATCGCGGCAGTCGAGGGCCCGGCCATCGCCGGCGGCACCGAGATCCTGCAGGGCACCGACCTGCGCGTGGCCGGGGAAAGCGCCAAGTTCGGCGTCTCCGAGGCCCGCTGGGGCCTGTTCCCGCTCGGCGGTTCCGCGGTGCGGCTGGCCCGGCAGATCCCGTACACGGTGGCCGCTGATCTGCTGCTGACCGGTCGGCACATCACTGCCGCCGAGGCCAAGGAGATCGGCCTGATCGGCCACGTGGTCCCCGACGGAACCGCCCTCGACAAGGCCTTGGCGCTGGCCGGCCAGATCGCCGACAACGGCCCGCTCGCCGTCCAGGCGATGCTGCGCACGCTGCGCGAAACCGAGGCGATGCCGGAGAACGAGGCGTTCCCCATCGAGGCGAAGATCGGCATGGAGGTTTTCCGGTCAGCCGATGCCAAGGAAGGGCCGCGCGCCTTCGCGGAGAAGCGCAAGCCGAACTTCACCGGGCAGTAGTCACCGCGAACAGGGCGCGAGCCATCCGCCTCGCGCCCTGTTCGGCCGGGTGCCTACGCGCCCGGGTAGTTCATGTAGAACGGCTCCCACTGGTGACCGTCGGGGTCGAGGAACGTGCGGCCGTGCATGCCAACCTGGGCCTCCTGGGCGCGCTTGTCCTCGTTGGTCTGCTCGGTCGCGCCCGCGGCGACGGCCGCGTCGGTCAGCGCGTCGACCTCCTCGACGCTGGCCAGCGAGAGCGCGTAGCCCGCGGCGGCGGTGTTGATCGTGTCGGCGATCGGCCGAGTGCTGAATGTCGAGAAGAAGGGCTTGGTCAGCAGCATCAGGCAGATGTTGTCGTCGATGACGATGCACGACGCGTTCTGATCGGTGAAATCCTCGTTGACCTTCCAGCCGAGAGCCTCGTAGAAGCTCTTCGAGCGGTCGAGGTCGGCGACGGGGAGGTTGATGAAGATCATCTTGCTGCTCATGGGTATCAGCCTTTCGTGGCGTCGTTGCGGTCTCGAACATGTAGACGCGACGGCTCACCGGAATTCATCGCGCCGGGCAAAGTTCGCAAATCTCGCCGGTCTGTTTTCACCTCTGTCGGCTGTCGGACCCCTGTGGCATCGTGGGAAACTATGAGCGACGCCACAACCGCTACCACCGGCCCCGATCCCGCAGTGCTGGCCGAATTCGAAACCCACCGGCGCGAATTGTGCGCGTACGCCTACCGCATGCTCGGCTCCTCGTTCGAGGCCGAGGACGCGGTGCAGGAGACCTTCACCCGCGCCTGGCGCTCCTACGATTCGTTCGAGGGCCGCGCCAGTCTGCGCTCGTGGCTGTACAAGATCGCCACCAATATCTGTCTGGACATGCTCGATCGTCCGCAGAGCCGGGCAAGGCCGATGGACCTCAACGGACCGGGCCGCCCGGATTCGCCGCTGCCCGCCCCGCAGCCCGACTACGTGTGGATCGAGCCGATCCCGAACGCGCTCGCCTTCGGCGCCGACCCGGCCGAGCACGCCTCGACCAAGGACACGCTGCGCCTCGCCTTCGTCGCCGCCTGCCAGCACCTGCCCGCCACCCAGCGCGCGATCCTGATCATGCGCGAGGTGCTGCGCTTCTCCGCGGGGGAGACCGCCGAGGCGCTGATGATGTCGCCCGCGTCGGTGAACAGCGCGCTGCAACGGGCGCGCGCCACCATGTCCAAGGTGCAGCCGACCGTCACCGACGGTTTCGACGAGGGCGATCCCGAGCAGCGCAAGCTGGTCGACGATTTCGTCAAGGCGTTCGAGGCCTACGACATGGACGCGCTCACCACTCTGCTCAAAGCCGATGTGGCGCTGTCGATGCCGCCCTTCGATCTCTGGATCTCGGGGCCGGAGAATGTGGCCGCGTTCATGCTCAGCACCGGCAGCGCGTGCCGCGATTCGCGCATGGTGCCGCTGGAAGGCGCCAACGGGCTGCCCGCCTTCGGTCACTACAAGCCAAGTGGCGAGCCCGGCGTGTGGGTGCCGTGGTCGATCACCGTGCTCGAGCTCGAGGGCGACACCATCTCGGGCCTGAACTTCTTCCTCGACACCGAGAAGTTGTTCCCGCTCTTCGGGCTCGCGCCGGAGTGGCGCGAAGCCGTCTGAGCGGGAACCTCTTTCAGAGCAGGCGGCGCTTGTACAGCTTGCCGTTGGGGTCGCGGGGCAGCTCCGCACGGTATTCCACCGTGCGGGGCAGCTTGTACTTGGCGAGCTGACCGGCCGCGAACTCGAGAATCTCGGCGGTGAGCGCGTCGTCGCCGGCGGTACCGTCGACCGGCTGCACGAACGCCTTGACCTGCTGGCCCCAATCCGGGTCGGGCACACCGAGAACCGCCACGTCGGCCACCTTCGGGTGACTCATCAGCACGCCCTCGATCTCGGCCGGGTAGATGTTCACGCCGCCGGACAGGATCAGGTCGGAACGGCGGTCGCAGAGGAACAGGTAGCCGTCCTCGTCGAGGTAGCCGATGTCGCCGACGGTGAACAGGTCACCGACGCGCGACTCCTCGGTCTTCTCCTTGGCATGGTGGTACTCGAAGCTGGACGCGCCCATCCTCATGTAGACCATGCCCTCTTTGCCCGCGGGCAATTCGGTGCCGTCGGTCTCGTCGAGGATCTTGATGACCGACCACGGCCAGGCCTTGCCGACCGAACCGGGCTTGTTCAGCCACTCGGTCCCGTTGATCACCGTGCCGCCGCCCTCGGTGGCCGCGTAGTACTCGGTGACGACCGGACCCCACCAGTCGAGCATCTGCCGCTTGGTCTGCTGCGGGCACGGCGCCGCGCCGTGCACCATGCTGCGCAGCGAGGACACGTCGTAGCGGCCGCGCACGTCCTCGGGCAGGGCCAGCAGGCGATGGAACTGGGTGGGCACCATGTGACTGTGGGTCACCTGGTGGCGCTCGATCAGCGCGAGCATGTCCTCGGGATCCCACTTGTCCATGAGCACCAGCTTGTGGCCCATCTGGATCGAGATCGTCGAGAAGTTCAGCACGGCCGTGTGATAGAGCGGCGAGCCGCAGATGTGCACGTGGTCGTCGTAGGGCGCGAGCTCGAACAGGGCGAAGAAGGCCTTGTTCGGTGCGGGGACCTGATCGGGATCGGCGCCGGTCAGCGGGCGGCGAACGCCCTTGGGGCGCCCCGTGGTTCCCGAGGTGTAGAGCATCGGCGCGCCGACCGAACGCTCGTCCGGGCGGCCGGTGTCGGCGGCGCCGAGCCAGGAGACCGGCCGGAAGCCGTCGATGACGCCTGCCGAGAAGCGGGCTTCGGCGGGCAGTTCGGCGAGCTCGGCGGCCTCGGCGGCGGTGGCGGCGAACCGCTCACTGGCCAGGAAGGCCGAGGCGTCGCTGTCGCCGAGGATGTAGGCGATCTCGGGCGCGGTGAGGTGCCAGTTCACCGCGACGATGTACAGACCCGCCTGATACGCGGCGAAGTACGCGGCGATCGCCTCCACACCGTTGTGCAGCATGCTGACGACCACGTCGCCGGTGCGCAATCCGATGCCGCGTAGTCCGTTGGCGTAGCGGTTGGCGAGGGTGGCCAATTCTCGATAGGTGATCTCCCTGCCGTCCGGGTCGACGACGGCGATCCGCTCGGGATCGGCCGCGGCGATATTCCACAGTCCGAGGACTTCCGTTGTCTGCTGGCTGCTCACCCCATCGAATTTAGAACGTGTTCTAACTCGATACAAGGGTTTGGAGACGACGCATCTGATCGGCATCCGAAACCGAGATCAGCATCATCGTCACCCCGGCGTCCTCCCATTCCTTCAACCGCGAGCGCACATGGGCCTCGTCGCCGAAGATGGCGGTGTCGGTGATCAGCTCGTCGGGCACCGCCGCGGCCGCCTCGGCCTTGCGACCCGCCTGGAAGAGAGCGGAGATCTCGTCGACCTCGGCGCCGTAACCCATCCGCTTGTACACCTGGGCGTGGAAGTTCAGCTCGGGCGCGCCCATGCCGCCGATGTAGAGCGAGGTCACCCAGCGCATCCGCTCGATCTCGCCCGCCGGATCGTCGGTGACGACCACCTGGGCGCTCGCGGCGATCTCGAAATCAGCCCTGCTGCGCCGGGCGCCCGGCCGGGCGAACCCCTCGTCGAGCCACTCGTTGTACATGCCGGCCAGGCGCGGCGCGTAGTAGATCGCCAGCCAGCCGTCGGCGATCTCGGCGGTCTGGGCGACGTTCTTGGGACCCTCCGCACCCAGCCAGATCGGCAGCTCAGCGCGCAGTGGATGCACGATCGGCTTGAGCGGCTTGCCGAGGCCGGTCGCCCCGGGCCCGGCGTAGGGCAGGCCGTAGTGCTTGCCGTCGGAGGTCACCGGAGCCTCGCGAGCGAGGACCTTGCGCACGATGTCGACGTACTCGCGGGTGCGCCGCAGGGGCTGGGCGAACGGCTGCCCGTACCAGCCCTCCACCACCTGTGGACCGGAGACGCCGAGGCCGAGGATGGCCCGGCCGCCGCTGAGGTGATCGAGGGTGAGCGCGTGCATCGCGGCCGCCGCGGGCGTACGGGCCGACATCTGCGCGACGGAAGTGCCGAGGCGCACCCGCTCGGTCGACGACCCCCACCAGGCCAGCGGAGTGAACGCGTCCGAGCCCCACGATTCGGCGGCGAACACCGCGTCGAACCCCGTTTCCTCGGCCGCGACGACCAGCTCGCCGGCGTTGGCGGGCGGCTGCGCACCCCAGTAACCGAGTTGCAGTCCGAATTTCATGACCGACGCCCTTTCCGGCGAATCCTTGCAAGCAGAATAAGAACCTGTTCTACTCGATATCGTGACCCAGGGGAATACCGCAGTGGAAGTATTGAGTGCACCCCTCCGGGTGCAGTTCGACTACACCAGGTCCGTCGGACCTGTCATCGGCGCCTTTCTGACCGGACTGCGCGACCGCCGGATACTCGGCGTGCGCGGCAGTGACGGCCGGGTATTGGTGCCCGCGCAGGAATACGACCCGATCACCTCGGCCCCGTTGGCCGAGCTGGTCCAGGTCGAGACGACCGGCACGGTGCAGTCGTGGACATGGGTGGCCGAGCCGCTGCCCGGGCAGCCGTTCGACCGCCCGTTCGCGTGGGCACTCGTCCAGCTGGACGGGGCCGACACGGCGATGCTGCACGCGCTGGACGTGACCGACCCGAGCCAGGTGAGCACGGGAATGCGCGTGCGGGTGCGCTGGGCCGACGAGCGCACCGGCACGATTCAGGACATCGCCTGCTTCGAGCCGGGCGAAGGCGCCGAGGCCGCCGCGCAGCCCGAGGACACCGCCGAGCCGGTGACCATGCTGACCACGCCCGTCGACATGAGCTACAAACACACGGCCTCCCCGCAGGAGAGCGTCTACCTGCGCGGCCTCGCCGAGGGCAAGCTGATCGGCGGCCGGTCCGAAGCGGGCGGGCGGGTGTACTTCCCGCCGCGCGGCGCCAACCCGACCGACGGCACACCGACCGACGATCTGGTCGAGCTGCCCGACAAGGGCACGGTGACCACCTTCTGCATCGTGAACGTGCCGTTCCTCGGCCAGCGGATCAAGCCACCGTATGTGGCCGCCTACGTGCTGCTCGACGGCGCCGACATCCCGTTCCTGCACCTGGTTCTCGGCTGCGAGGCATCCGAGGTGCGCATGGGCATGCGGGTCGAAGCCGTGTGGAAGCCGCGCGAGGAATGGGGCCACGCGCTGGCCAATATCGACCACTTCCGGCCGACCGGCGAGCCCGATGCCGCGTACGAGTCCTACCAGCACCACCTCTGAGAGGCGACGTGAGTACACCAGAAATCGCGGTGGTCGGGTTCGCCCACGCACCGCACGTGCCGGAGACCTTCGGCACCACCAACGGCGTCGAGATGCTCGTGCCGTGCTTCCAGCAGCTCTACGCCGACCTCGGCATCAGCAAGACCGATATCGACTTCTGGTGCTCCGGGTCCTCGGATTACCTGGCGGGGCGGGCGTTCTCGTTCATCTCCGCGGTCGACGCGATCGGCGCGGTGCCGCCGATCAACGAGTCGCACGTGGAGATGGACGCCGCGTGGGCGCTCTACGAGGCGTGGGTGAAGCTGCTCTCCGGGCAGGCGCAGACCGCGCTCGTGTACGGCTTCGGCAAGTCGTCGGCGGGCACGCTGCGTCAGGTGCTGACCAGGCAGCTCGACCCGTATCTGGTCGGCCCGCTGTGGCCCGATTCCGTCTCGGTCGCGGGCCTGCAGGCACGTGCCGGGCTGGACGCGGGCCGCTGGACCGAGCGCGAGATGGCCGCCGTCGCCGGTGGTGACATCGAATCCCTGCTCGCCGCACCGTATGTCGCCGATCCGCTGCGCGCGCACGACATCGCCCCGATCACCGACGGCGCGGCCGCGATCGTGCTCGCGGTCGGCGATCGGGCCAGGGAGCTGTGCGAGCGTCCGGCGTGGATCACCGGCATCGCGCACAATATCGACGCCCAGGCGCTCGGTGGCCGCGACCTGACCCGCTCGCCCTCCACCACCAGGGCGGCCGCGGCGGCGACCCGCGGCAACACCTCCTTCGACCTGGCTGAACTGCACGCGCCGTTCAGCCATCAGCAGCTGATCCTGGCCGAGGCGATCGGCCTGTCCCCCGAGACCCCGGTCAACCCGTCCGGCGGTGCGCTCGCGGCCAACCCGATGTTCGCGGCAGGCCTGGAGCGGATCGGCAACGCCGCGACGGCCATCATCTCCGGCACCGCCGACCGGACCCTCGCTCATGCGACCAGCGGCCCCGCGCTGCAGCAGAACCTGGTCGCCGTTCTGGAATCGGAGGCACGATGAGCTTCCCCGCGGCGGTGCTCGGCACCGGCCAAACTCATCACGTGACGAAGCGCGCGGACGTGTCCATGGCGGGCATGTGCCGTGAAGCGATCGATCGAGCGCTCGATGACGCGGGCCTGACCATCGACGACATCGACGCCGTCGTCGTCGGCAAGGCGCCCGACTTCTTCGAGGGCGTCATGATGCCCGAGCTGTATCTCGCCGAAGCGCTCGGCGCCATCGGCAAGCCGCTGCTGCGCGTGCACACCGCGGGCTCGGTCGGCGGTTCGACCGGCGTCGTCGCCGCCAATCTGGTGCAGGCCGGCGTGCACGGCAAGGTTCTCGCGATCGCGTGGGAGAAGCAGTCGGAATCGAATGCCATGTGGGCGTTGTCGATTCCGGTGCCGTTCACCATGCCGGTCGGCGCGGGCGCAGGCGGCTACTTCGCCCCGCACGTGCGCTCCTACATCCGCCGCTCCAATGCCCCGATGCACATCGGCGCCATGGTGGCGGTGAAGGACCGGCGCAACGGCGCGAAGAATCCGCTCGCGCATCTGCACCAGCCCGACATCACCCTCGACTCGGTGCTGGCCTCCCAGATGCTGTGGGACCCCATCCGTTTCGACGAGACCTGCCCGTCCTCCGACGGCGCCTGCGCCCTCGTGATCGGCAATGCCGAGGCCGCGGCGGCGGTCGAGGCCGAGGGCAAGAAGGTCGCCTGGGTGCACGGGACCGCGATGCGCACCGAGCCGACCACCTTCTCCGGTCGTGACCAGGTCAACCCGCAGGCGGGTCGCGACGCGGCCGCCGCGCTGTGGGCCTCGGCCGGGATCACCGACCCGCTCGAGGAGATCGACGTCGCCGAGATCTATGTGCCGTTCTCCTGGTTCGAGCCGATGTGGCTGGAGAACCTGGGCTTCGCCGCCGAAGGCGAGGGCTGGAAACTCACCGACAAGGGCGAGACCGAGATCGGCGGCCGCATCCCGGTGAACCCGTCCGGTGGCGTGCTCTCCTCCAACCCGATCGGCGCCTCCGGCCTGATCCGCTTCGCCGAGGCGGCCAAGCAGGTCATGGGCCGGGCCGGTGCGTACCAGGTCGAGAATGCCCGCAAGGCCATGGGTCACGCGTACGGCGGTGGCTCCCAGTACTTCTCGATGTGGGTCGTGGGAAGCGAGCGCCCGGAATGAAATTCACCCTCGGAATCGCGCTGAGCCCGCTCGACCAGCTGACCGAGCTGGCCAAGACGGCCGAAGAATGCGGGTTCACCTCGATCGGCCTGCCCGACTCGCTGTTCTACATGAAGTCGCAGGCCGCCGACTACCCGTACACCCCGGACGGCAGCCGGTTCTGGGGGCCGGAGACACCGTGGGTCGACCCGCTGATCGCCGCGGCCTCCATGGCCGCGGTGACCACGAACCTGCGGTTCTACACCAACGTCCTCAAGCTCGGCTCGCGCAATCCGCTGCTGCTGGCCCGGCAGGTCGGCTCGATCGCCAACATGTCGGGCAACCGCTTCGGCTTCGGCATCGGCATCGGCTGGGCCCCTGAGGAATTCGAGTGGTGCGGAGTGCCCTACGCCCGCCGGGGCGCGCGGGTCGACGAGATGATCGAGATCATCCGGCTCGTGCTCGACGGCGGCATGGTCGAGTACCACGGCGAGTTCTTCGATTTCGGCGAGCTGCAGATCAGCCCGGCGCCGAGCGAGCGGGTGCCGTTCTACATCGGTGGGCACACCGGTCCGGCCCTGCGCCGGGCCGCCCGCATCGGTGACGGCTGGACCTCGGCGATGATGAAGTTCGACGACCTGGTCACCACCATCGACACCCTGCGCGAGCTGCGGGCCGAGTACGACCGGTCCGAGGTGCCCTTCGAGATCCAGGCCGTGTGCATCGACAAGTTCGGTCGCGGCGGCTACCAGGATCTGGCCGACGCCGGCGTCACCGACACCATCGTGGTGCCGTGGCTGTCCGACGGCATCGGCTTCGACGGCGAGCTGGCCGCCAAGCAGGATTCGCTGCGCAAGTTCGCCGAGAAATACATCGCCGACCCGATCGTCGCGAAGGAAAAGCCATGACGGAGACAGCGGTAGACCGTTCGGCGCGCGCGGCGGGCCTGGCCTCCCAGGCCGCGGTGCGCGCCAAGGACCGGGCGGCCTGGGTCGCCCTGTTCGCCGAGGACGGGATCGTCGAAGATCCCGTCGGCCCTTCGGGTTTCGACCCCGAGGGCGTCGGCCATCGCGGCCACGAGGCGATCGGCGGCTTCTGGGACAAGGCGATCGCGCTGACCGAGTCGATCGAATTCCTCTTCGAGGACTCCTTCGCCTGCGGCAACGAGATCGCCTTCACCGGAAAGATCCGCACCACCATGGCTGGCCACGTGATCGATGCCGAGGGCGTGTTCACCTACAAGGTCGACGCCGAGGGCAAGATCGCCGCGCTGCGCGCCTTCTGGGAGGTCGACCGCGCCATGGCCACCTCTCGTCGCGTGTCCTGACGACGAAGAACGAATCAGCCCCGGTACCTCTCGGTACCGGGGCTGATTTCTTATGTCCTACTCGGATCTCAGTGCGCTACAGGGCAACCCGAGGTCTTGTAGTCGACCGGCAGTTCCTTGATGCCGTTGAGCCAGCCCGAGTGCAGGCGTCGCGGGTTACCCACCTTGGTGATATCGGGCAGGTGATCGGCGATCGCATTGAAGATCAGGTCGATCTCCAGGCGGGCCAGGTTCGCGCCGACACAGAAGTGCGCGCCGGTGCCGCCGAAGGACAGGTGCTGGTTGTCCTGGCGCATGATGTCGAACTTCTCCGGGTTCTCGAAGACGTCCTCGTCGAAGTTGGCCGAGCGGTACAGCATGACCAGACGCTGCCCCTTCTTGATCTGCACGCCACCCAGTTCGGTGTCCTCGAGCGCGGTGCGCTGGAAGGAGGTCACCGGCGTGGCCCAGCGGATGATCTCGTCGACCGCGCTGGACGGACGCTCCTTCTTGAACAACTCCCACTGGTCGGGGTTCTCCATGAAGGCGATCATGCCGTGGCTGATGGCGTTGCGGGTGGTCTCGTTGCCTGCGACGGCCAGCACGATGACGAAGAAGCCGAACTCCTCCGGCGTGAGCGCCTCACCGTCGACGTCGGCCTCGATCAGCGTGGTGACCAGGTCGTCGGCCGGGCAGGCCTTCCTGGCCTCGGCCATCTGGTACGAGTAGCCGAGCAGCTCCATCGACGCGGCGACAGGGTCGACGTCGACATTGTCGGGATCGTCGTAGCCGGTCATGTCGTTGGACCACTCGAAGACCTTCATCCGGTCTTCCTGCGGCACGCCGATGAGCTCGGCGATCGCCTGCAGCGGCAACTCACAGGCCACCTGCGTGACGAAGTCGCCGCCGCCCGACTCGGCCGCGGCCTTCACGATCTTCTCCGCGCGCGCCGACAACTCGGCCCGCAGGCCGTTGACCGCGCGCGGGGTGAAGCCCTTGGCGATCAGCTTGCGGAGCTTGGTGTGCTCCGGCGCGTCCTTGTTGAGGATGACGAAACGCTGCAGCTCGATCTGCTCGCGGGTGATGTCGTCGTTGAAGCGCGGGATCGCGGTGTTCTCGTAGGTGGAGAACACGTCGCTGCGACGCGACACCTCCTTCACGTCGGCGTGCTTGCTCACCACCCAGAAGCCGTCGTCGTGGAACCCGCCGACGTCGGGCGACTTCGGATTCCACCAGATGGGAGCCGCGCGCCGCAGCTCCGCGAATTCCTCTGTCGGGACACGCTCGGCGTAGATAGCAGGGTCGGTGACGTCGAACCCGTCCGGCAGGTTCGGCCGGGTGCCCGTCGCTTGACCGGGGCCGGCGTGTTCGGTGCGCGGATCTACCACCAGATGTCTCCTTCGACAAACTGAAACACGTTCTACAATCATTCAAGCATAGGGGTTGCCGTGACGGAAGAACCACGCGGTTTTACCCTGGATGTCGAAACAGAACTTGTTGCAGTTACGAGGGAGAATCACATGGGCACACCCGTGATCGTCGAGGCCGTGCGTACCCCGATCGGCAAGCGCCGCGGACAGCTTTCGGGACTGCACGCCGCCGAGCTGCTCGGCCTGGCCCAGCGCGGCCTGCTCGATCGGGCAGGCATCGACCCGGCCGAGGTCGAGCAGGTGATCGGCGGCTGCGTCACCCAGGCCGGCGAGCAGTCCAACAACGTCACCCGGGTCGCCTGGCTGCACGCGGGCCTGCCCTGGCAGACCGGCGCCACCACCATCGACGCCCAGTGCGGCTCGGCGCAGCAGGCCAACCACCTCATCGCCGGCCTGATCGCCACCGGCGCGATCGACACCGGCATCGCCTGCGGCGTCGAGGCCATGAGCCGCGTACCGCTCGGCGCGAACGTCGGCACCGAGGCGGGCCCGCGCAGGCCCGCGTCGTGGTCGATCGATCTGCCCGATCAGTTCGGCGCGGCCGAGCGAATTGCCCGCAGGCGCGGCATCACCCGCTCCGATATCGACGAATTCGGCCTGCGCTCACAGCAATTGGCGGCTCAGGCCTGGGCCGAGGGCCGCTTCGATCGCGAGGTGCTCCCGGTGTCGGCGCCGGTGCTCGACGGCGAGGGCAATGCCACCGGCGAGAAGCTGGAGGTGACCCGCGACCAGGGTCTGCGCGCCACCACGCTCGAGGGTCTCGCGGCACTGAAGCCCGTCGTCGCCGACGGCATCCACACCGCGGGCACCTCGTCGCAGATCTCCGACGGCGCGGCCGCGGTGCTGCTGATGGACGAAACCGTCGCGCGCAACAAGGGTTTGCGGCCGCGGGCGCGCATCCACACCCAGGTGCTCGTCGGCGCCGAGCCGGAGTTCCACCTCGACGGTCCGGTGCAGGCGTGCACCCGGCTGCTCGAGCGCTCCGGAATGACGATTGCGGATATCGACCTTTTCGAGATCAATGAAGCATTCGCGTCGGTCGCACTTTCATGGGCTTCTGTACATCAGCCGGACATGGACCGGGTAAATGTCAACGGCGGTGCGATCGCAATCGGGCATCCGGTCGGCTCCACCGGTTCCCGGCTCATCACCACCGCTTTGCACGAGCTCGAACGAACGGGCAAGGGCACGGCCATGGTGCTGATGTGCGCAGGCGGCGCGCTCGCGACCGGAACGATCATCGAACGCCTGTAGACTGGACCTCACCGAAACCGGGCGCCCAGGTTGAACATTCATCCCAGGGCGCCCGGAACGTGTCGTACGCCACACAATCCAGGGGGCCCGGGGGAACATGAGACATCAGCTAACTTCACGCTACCATCGGCCTATGGTCGAAGAACCCCGCGACGGGCACGAACCCCGGCACCCTCGGGCTCGACAAGAGTCGTTGGCGTGACCCGCAAACGCGACCGCCGCCGCCCCTGCACGCAGGTGAGCGTCGGAAACCGTAGAGAAATCCGGAATCAGGCGTAGGTTTTCAGTTACTGAGCCGCTAATATCAATGATACGTATCCGAGATAACGACTGTTAGTACAGTGAAGGGAATTGGGCGGCTCACAATGGCTGATTTCGCGGCGCGGCTGAACAAGCTGTTCGAAACCGTGCATCCCCCGGGGCGCAAGCCGCACACCAACGCAGAGGTTGCGGCTGCGCTGACTGCCTCCGGGCATCCGATCTCGAAGCCGTATCTCTCGCAGCTGCGGTCGGGACAACGAACCAACCCGTCCGACGAGACGGTGGCCGCCCTGGCGAAGTTCTTCAAGGTCAAGCCTGACTACTTCTTCAACGACATCTACGCGGCCAAGATCGATCACGACCTGGAACTGCTCGCGCAGCTGCAGGGCTACGGGCTGCGTCGACTGTCCAGCAGGGCATTCGACCTCTCGGAAGAATCACAGAATTTGCTCACCTCCATGGCGGAGAAGTTGAGGGCCAGCGAGGGCTTGCCCGAAATTCCTCCGGACGGAACGGAATAGGATCCACGCGACGGTCGGCCTGACGCACCTGCTGGTGTCCTGGGTACGGCCGAGAAACATTGGATACGTGCACAGCGAACGGGCCTGAGACGGTGAAATCCACCAGCTCAGGCCCGTTCTCTGTGTTGATACTCAGCTGGCGGTGGCCGCGCTCTTCGGCGTCGCGCCCGCCGCGGCGACGGCCGCGTCGTACTTGGTCGCGATCGCCAGTACCCAGCCGCGCGGGCTCACACCCGGCGGCGGCGCGATCCAGCGCGCGTCGACGAACAAGTCCCCCAACGGATCTCGCGCCCATTCGGCGACGACCGTGGCCCGCTCCGGCACCGAGGCAGGCGGTTCGCCCGCCGCCGGGATGACGATGCCGCTGCCCGAGAGCAGATACAGCGCGTCCATCACCTGGGCCACGTGGTCGGAGGCCTTCAACTGGGTCGAAGTGGCGTTCTGTTCGGGAGCGACCACATCGGGGAAGCGCCCGATCATCAGCTTGTGCAGCGGACGGATGCGGCGCAGCGTCATCCGCGCACGCCACCACAACTCGACCACGATCGACACCGCGCCGAACGCGATCAGCAGACTCGCGATCTCCCAGGCCTGCCAACCCCAGGTGGGCTCGCCGGGCGGGGCCGGTTCGGCGTTCTGGAAACCGCGGCCCGCGTTGGCGACCGCGAGCACCGCGACCAAAGCCGTTCCGGCGGTGTAGATCGCGATGCCGCGACCCAGTGTCGTCCAGTCCAGGTTGCGCAGACCGGTGGTCACGATGAAGACCGCGCCGAGCGCGACCACGAGCCAGCCGAAGGTGAACGACCACGCCAGGGTGATCGCGATCGCGAGGGCACCGAGGCCGTAGACCATCAGCGCGATCTGGCGCAGATTGCGGCGCGAGACCACCGGCCACGCGGCCGAGGCGACCACCGAGGTGGCCGTGGTGAACAGGATCC